>JACUUW010000053.1 GCA_014859075.1 Desulforudis sp. | reverse complement strand
TAGACTGAATCACCCGCTGACCGGTGGTCATTTCGAGCATATCCAGCACCGTCTCCCGGACGCGCCAGCACTGCATGAACAGGCTCTCAAACCCGAACGAGTCGGCCAGAAGCCCCAGCCACAGCAGGTGGCTGTGCATTCGTGAGAGTTCGCTCCAGATCACCCGCAGGTACCGCGCCCGGGGCGGCGCCTCCACATTCAGCAGTGTCTCCGCCAACTGGCAGTAACTGAGCGCGTGGATGAAGCTGCAAATGCCGCAGATCCGTTCGCACAGGAACACGTTGTTCATGTACGGGTTCTTCTCGGCCGCCTTTTCGATGCCCCGGTGCATGTACCCGATGACCGGCAGCACCTGGACCACCTTTTCGTCCTCACAGGTCAGGCTGAGCTGGATCCCTTCCGGTAGCACCGGATGCTGTGGGCCGAACGGAAAAGTTATCCTGGACATGCCTAAATCTATCCCTCCGTAAGGTTCGCTTATTTTTTCAGTAGCGGGGTCTGGGGGCTTTCCTCCGCCAGCAGCATCCGGCCCTGAAAATCGATGGCGATGTCGGTGATGTTGATCCCGAAGAACTCCTTCATCTCGTTCTCGATCAGCGCCGCGGCCAGGTGCAGCCCCGAAATGCTCGGTAGTGATTCGTCTTTGCCGACCTCAATCCGTACGGCCACCAGGTCCAGACCCTTGTGGAAATAATACGCCACCAAAAAGTGGTCACCTACGTCCTGGCACACCGCGGTGGCCAACCGGCAGTCATCATCCAGGAGCCGTTGCACCGTCAGCCCGAGCTCACCCTTGCCGATCACAATTTCTTCCATCAGCTAGTCACTCCCACCGTCTACTTGATTTTCGAGAGCTTATCCAGGGCCAGGACGACGCCGTCAATGATGGCCTCCGGCCTGGCGGCGCACCCCGGCACGTACACGTCCACCGGGACGACCTTGTCGATCCCGCCCATGGTATTATAGCAATTGTGGAACACCCCGCCCGTGCAGGCGCACGCCCCCACCGCCATCACCAGCTTCGGTGCCGGCATCTGTTCGTAGATCGTCTGCAGCACCTTCACGTTCCGCCGGTTCACCGGGCCGGTGACCACCAACAGGTCGGCGTGCTTCGGGTTGCCGATGTTGAGAATCCCGAACCGCTCCACATCGTACATAGGTGTGAGGCAGGCCAGAATCTCGATATCACAGCCGTTACAGCTGCCGCAGCAGTAATGGACGATCCAGGGCGACTTCACCCGCGCCTTGGCTACTAACCCCATAACGTCAAACTCTCCCTTCTAAAGCCTCAGCACGTTGCCGAAAACCAGTTCGATCAGGATGATGTTCACCAGGATGAACCCGATGCCGGCCGCCCAACTGATGGACAGCATCCAGCTCCACTGCAACCGGGCCTCGATATTATCGACCAACAGCTCCAGGAAGTACACGCCCAGCGCCAACAGCACGCCGATCCACAGCGGCTGGGCCCAGAACAGGGCCACGAAGGCCAGGATCAGCACCAGTTCGTACCAGTGGGTCAGTTCGATCAGGGCCAAGAATCGGCCGGAATATTCGGTGTACACCCCGCGGACCAGTTCCTGGTGCGCGTGCTCCGAAGCCGAAATGTCAAACGGGGACTTCCGGAGTTTGATGGTCAGGGCGATCAACACCGCCACGAACACCAGCGGGAGAGTGAGCAGCAGCGGCCCGTCGTGCTCGAAGATCCCCGAGACCTTGAAGGTGCCGGTCTGCAGAAAGATCGCCACCGCCGCCAAGAGCAGGATGGGTTCGTAGGACAGCATCTGCATGATCTCCCGGTGCGCCCCGATATGCGAGTACGGCGAACGGACGCTGAAAGCGCCGAAGATCAGGCAGGCGCCCGCAAAGGCCAGGATGAAGAAGATGATCAGCAGGTCCCTCTGCGCGAACAACATGTACACCGCGAGCATGGTCAGCAGGAGGTAACCCCAAACCCACATCAGGCTGCCTTTGGTCGTTACGGCGCGCGCCTTACCAATCAGTTTAAAGAAGTCATAGAACTGCTGCCAGATCGGGGGGCCGATCCGGCCCTGCATCCGGGCCGTGAGCTTGCGGTCGATGCCGCGTAAGAACCCGCCGAGCAACGGCGCGAACACCAGCGCGGCCAGACCGATCAACCATTCGTAGCCGCTCACATGATCACCCCCAGGAAAAGAGCTGCCAGGAGCACAATTCCGGCGCCGTTGACCCAGGTGTTCAGGCTCCGTTCACCGAAAGCCTGGGTCCAGTACATGCCGCCCGTCTCCACGGCCGCCGGCGTGTCGGCGATGGACCGGAAGGTCGGGCCTTCGGCCGGCTGGTTCACCCCGCACAGGTAAACGGGCATAACCTCTTCCGGGCGGGCTTTCACCAGCAAGGCCGGCAACAAGAGCGCCAGGGCGACGACGATGAATAACGCCCAGGGCGAGAAAGAGCCGAAAGGTGTGGTCAGGTACCAGCCCGCCGTGTCCAGGGCCGGGCTGTACCCCATGGCCGCGATGGCCGGGTTGATCAACCAGGAAACGAGCGGCGCCGCCAGCACGCTGAGCACCACCGCGCCCCCCACCAGCGAAAACACCACCAGGTAGGGCACGGAAGCCCGCGGTTCGCGCCGGACCTCGGCCGGCGGACCGTCGGCGGTCGTGACGTTACTGATCAGCCGCCCGATCCAACGGACCCAGAATACCATTCCGGCCGCGCTGCCGACCGCCAGGAATACCACCACCAGCGGGTAAAACTCGGAGAACGGCGTGGCCGCCGCCTGGATACCGGCCCACTT
The DNA here is from genome assembly GCA_014859075.1 of Desulforudis sp. Lineage (GTDB taxonomy): Bacteria > Bacillota > Desulfotomaculia > Desulfotomaculales > Desulforudaceae > Desulfopertinax. The sequence goes on along the minus strand of JACUUW010000053.1, from coordinate 7,775 downwards.
GGCGAACAGCACACCGAACGGGACGAACAGCATTACGATCATACCGGCTATGGCCAGGCCCGAAATCACCGGCAGGCGGGCGGTCAGGCCCTCCATGTCCTCGATGTTCCGGCTGTGGATGTCCTGTTCCACGATGCCGACCACCAGGAACAACACCCCCTTGGTGACCGCGTGGAAAATGATCAGGGCCACCGCCGCGGCGACCGCCAGCCCGGAGTTGATTCCGGCCAGACAGATGATAAGCCCCAGGCTGGAGATTGTCGAGTAGGCCAGTACCCGTTTGGAAACGGGCTGGCTGATGGCCAGGAGCGAGGTGACCATGAACACAAAAGCGCCGAAGATGGCCAGCACCGCCGACAGGTAGGTGTCCTGGTAGGCCGGCGCCAGGCGCAGCACCAGGTAGACCCCCGCCTTAACCATGGTGCTCGAGTGGAGCAGCGCCGAGACCGGGGTGGGTGCGACCATCGCCCCCAGAAGCCAGCTCTGAAACGGTACCTGGGCCGCCTTGGTGAAGCCGGCCAGACAGAACAGAGCCAGCGGCAAGAGCAACACCGGGCCGACCGTGCCGAAACCGGTGAGTTCCATCATTGATAGCGTCCCGGACGCCTGGTAGGTGAGCGCCATCCCGCCGACTACCGCCACACCGCCCACCAGGTTCATCCACAAGGCCCGCATCGCGTTCTGCTCGGCCTCGTCGGTCAGATCGTGCCGGATGAGGTGGTAACAGCAAAGCGTGGTGATTTCCCAGAAGAAAAACAACCACAACAGGCTGTTGGCGAACACCAACCCGTTCATCGCCCCCAGGAAACCGACCAGGAAGAAGAAAAAGATGTGCTGCCGCGTGGCCGTCAGACCGAGGTGACGCTCGTGGTTTTGCATGTAGTTGAGGCCGTACATCACGATCAAGGAACCGACCACCGAAATGACCAGGCACATGACCACGGCCAGCAAATCGACGTGCAGCGCCGGCTGAGCTTTAAACCCGGACGGCAGCCAGGCAAACTTCAACAGACAGAACAAAGCCAGTTGAAAACCGGCCAGTCCGAGTACCAGGACGTGTTTCCGGATCACGCCCAGGTACAAAAAGTAGGCGAGTAACGCCAGTTCAAGAATCAGGATGATGGGATCCCAAGTTCCGGAAGGGGTGAAAGTAATCGTCCCGTGGTCCAAAACCCGAAACAAAAGCAGCACCGAGGCGGCAATAAGGGCCATGGACGGTAGGATGATGAACGGCCGCCGCAGTTTGTCGTCCTTGACCGCCAGGCCCACGGCAGCCGTGGCCAGTGGAAGTAAAATAAGGATGGCGATCAGGGTTTCTCCAGCCATCTTCTGTCTATACCTCCCATTCGTCCCAATAAATTCTGCATTGGTACATTACCCAGGGATGCTAGAGTCCCAACACGATCGCCTCCTCCCCACTTTATAAAGACCAAACATGAAACTTGAACAGTTTGTGAACAATTTTTCAAAATAGTCTATAAGTTAACTGGAAAAAATAAAAAAGCCACGCACCCGGTTCAGATCATTTAATGCCAATATTCTATCTTTTCGCTCCTAGCAAGTCAACCTTTTTACCGTTCAAACCTGGTCACTTTACCCTTACCAGTTGGTATTGACGGATACCCAGCCCCAATTCCTCGCCGTAAGCCAACTGGCGGCTCCAATCCACGTTCGGAAACAGGGCACGGAATTTGTCGGGGCTGTCCTCGTGACCGGCCATCCGGGAGGCGCTGAGCCCCCGCTCCCCGTTCACCAGGTCCACGCAGGCCTGGTCCAGGGCGATCGGGTCCCTGGACGCCAGAATACCGATGTCCGGGACGATCGGGGCTTCGCTCCAACCGCAGCAGTCACAGTCCGGCGTAACGTTGTTCAGGAAGGTTATGAAAGCCGCCTTCCCCTTCTTATCCTTCAAGACCCCCCAGCTGTACTCGGCGATTTTCTCCTGCATGATGTCCGGTTCGGTCTTCCAATTGCTGGCGATCGCCCCGTGGGTGCAGGTTACCGTGCACTCGCCGCAACCCAGGCACTTCGATGCGTCGATCCGGGCCGGTCCAGGGTTGTCCGGCTGTTCCCGGGTGAAGCTGATCGCCCCCGCCGGACACCAGCGCATGCAGCGCCCGCAACTCCGGCATTTTTCGGGGCTGATCTCGGGCAGCAGGTCCGAGTGCATCATCTGCTTGCCGCTCCGCGACCCCAGCCCCATGCCCACGTTCTTCAGCACGCCGCCGAAGGCGGTGGCGATGTGGCCCTTGAAGTGGGACACCACCAGCAAAGCGTCGGCGTGGTAGGCCGCGCTGCCGATCTTCACCGTCTTGAAGTGTTTGAGGTCCACCGGTACCTCCACGTAATCCTTGCCGGTCAACCCGTCGGCGATGATCACCGGGGCGCCCGCCACCGCGTAATCAAAACCGTGCAGGACGGCCGTCTCCAGGTGATCAACCGCATTGGACCGCCCCCCCACGTAGAGGGTGTTCGCGTCAGTCAGAAACGGCTTGCCCCCCGAGTTTCGGATCAGATCCACCAGCCGGCGGATGAACTGCGGTCGAATGTAGGTGGTATTCCCCCGCTCGCCGAAATGCAACTTGACGGCCACCAGGTCGTTCTTGGCCACGATGCTCCCTATCCCGGTGCGCCGGTACAATTTGCCCACCTTGTCCAGGAGACTCTGCTTTTCGTTACTCCGCATATCGGCGAAATAGACTTTTGCCGCCATAACCTACTCCCGTAGAAAACAGAATTCAAAACGAAGCGCAAGACTTGCACTTGCGGGCAGGGAGAACGTGCAAAGTCCTAAAACCTTGTACCAATGAAAATGTCTTAAATAAAAATGAGATAGGCGAATTGCTAGATGCGCACAGCCGTGGGTTTTCGAAAGTCAGAGAAAGTAAAATAGGTGCCTGGCACCGTTTTTTCTCCTGAATTCCAAAAAAAGAGGGACCCGAGTGGGTCCCGATCGTAAGGGGGCCGTTATGACCGCTGTCAACTAGCGGGCGTAGGTAAAACGAAAGGCGCCCAAATCCCGCGCCACCGGGAGGTTGTGCAGAAAGCGGTTGGTCACCCAGGGTTCGAAGAAAAACAGGGCGCCCCAGGACGGGTCCTGCCCCTCCAACGCCGCTTGGGCCGCGCGCACAGATTCGGGTGTAGCCGCCCGGTTGATCCAGCCGTTCAGGACCGGCTCGAACTGGTACCTTCCGCCCGCCCGGTCGTAGACCACGCCCGCGATTGAGTTCGGAAACAGGTGGGACTTGACCCGGTTCAACACCACGGCCCCGACGGCCACCTTCACCAAGAAAGGCTGGCAGTCGGCCTCGGCCGTAATGATCCGGGCCAGCAGGTCGAAGTCCGAGCGCGACACCGACCAGCGGCTGGGCGCCGGATCCGGGGCGCCGACCGGAATTCTCAGCACCTGACCCGGATAAATCTCGGTGCGCATCAGGGCGTTGGCCCGCATCAGATCCTGGGTGGAAATGCCGTAGCGTGCGGCGATCTTGAACAGGCTCTCACCGGAACGGACCACGTGGGTCGGCGACCCCGGGATGTTCAGCTGTTGTCCGGGCACGATCACGGTCCGGTTTCCCAGTCCGTTGGCCGATTGGAGTTCTTGCGTGGAAATGCCAAAACGTTGCGCGATCTTAAACAGTGAATCCCCCGGCTGCACCGTGTAGGTGGCCGCAAACGCGGCGGTGCCGGAAAAGAGCAGCAAAACACAGGCGCAAAGCATGGTCCGGAAAACGCGAAAGGCCATGGTTACCTCCAAATGCCAGCCGGCTTCGGGGGCATGGTGCGGGCCGAAGTGCGGGGCGTCAGCCGTGTATTTTTCCACCACCTCCCGCTGTTACCGGCCGGAACCCATTATTTCCTCCGTTGACCCTGATTACCCAACGATTCGGCTGTTTTCGCCATTATACCTTGATTTCTTCCGTTTTCCAGCCTGTAAATGTTGGAAATGCCTAGGGTTACCTACCTTTAATGGCTTGTCCTACCAAAATGAGCAGCTCATCCAGCGCCCGGTAGGCGTTTTCGATCAGCAGCGCAATATCTTCCGGCCCGGCCCGGTCCACGTGGAGCCCGGCCACCACCGCCACCGGCTCGTTCAGCTCCCGCGCCGCCCGTGCGGCAGCCGGCCGGGCCACCTCGTCGTCCTTGTGCCCCGTTACCGGCACTACGGCCACGCTGGCGCTGACCTGTGTCGGATCGGCCAGGCTCGGGCGCGGGGTTGCAAGCGCCACCGCGCCGACGTGCGGCCGTTCCCCGCCCAGGAGTTCCACGATCACCCCTTCCCGGGTGACAGTCGCCGCCGCCCGGACCAGGTGCCGGCCCTCCCCGGCGCTGGCTTCAAACCGCCGGCAGATGTCCCCCACCTCCCTCCGAAATAAATCCCCCTTGATCTGGGCAAGGTAACACCGGAACAAAAAACCAAGTAAAACTTGTTTTGAGGAGGCAAAACCAAATGACCGTTGGACAAAAGATGCACCAGACCCTGGCCAGCCTGCAGGGCGCCGCGGGGAACATGAAGACCTTCGCTCTGGAAACCCAGGACCAGAACGCCAAGAAGATGTTCTCCGACTTCGCGAATCAGCTCGAAACCATCGTACAGGGTCTGCGCGGCCGGGTGAACTACATTGAACAGGAAGAACCTCAGTACAAGGTGTTGAGTCCCGAACAGATGAAACAGCAGTGACCAATAAGGGCGCCCGCCGGGCGCCCTACTTCTTTGCCAGCACACGCATGTCCCCCACGCGCTTCGTGAACCGAATCCGGTCGAAGTACTCCAGGAGCGGCAGGGCGTATTTGCGCGAGCTCTTCAGCAGATCCCGTACTTCACCGATCGACAGTTCGCCGCGTTCCACCAGGAACTCCCTGATCCGCCGCCGGGCCTCCTCCACCGTGGCGGCTTGAAAGCAAAACTCTTCGTCAACCCGTACCAACGTTCCCCGGCGCAGCAGGCAGTGCAGGCACTCCTGGCCTTCGGCCTCGCCAAGCCCGGCCTGCTCCAACGCCTGCGCCACGGTGGGCGGTTGCATGTGGGCCTCCCGGTAGATCCGCTCCAGTTTCTCCAGGCGCCGTTGCATTTTCTCCGGCGGGTCGGCCGTACTGAACTCGGTCAGCGCCAAGCTCTGCGGATTCAGGGTGAGCCACCCCTCGACACTCAAGACTTGCAACAAGTCGTGGAACTTCCCGGTACTGAACCCGGGAAAAACCCGCGACCGGAGTTCCTCCTTGGGGAACCCCTCGCGCAACGGGTAGCGGCGGTGGTAGTCGGCCAGCGATTTCTGTATCGACGCCTTCCACTTGGTGTAGTTGTCGGCGTGTACCAGGTACTCCCCGCCCCGCAGCTGCCGGAGCACGCCCGCCGCCGCCAGCTCGGCGCAGGCCGCGGTCACCGTGGCGGCGTCCAACCCGGTACCGGTCACCAAGTCGCCCGCGGTCAAGGGCTCGACCGCAGCCCGGAGAACCAGCTCCACCACCTCGCCCGGAGTGCCCTTCTCCATGGTAGTCAGCCGTTTCAGGGTTTCGGCCTGAAACCGCTTGTGCCGAGGCGGGGTCGGGTCGATCACCCACCCCCCGCCGATGGTCCGCATCGGCGAATACGATCGGATGACGAAACGATCCCCCCGGTCGGCAATGGACTCCGCCTCCAGCAACAGTTGCACGTAGCACTCTTCGCCCGGGGCCAGTTCATCCCGGTCCAGCAGCAGCACCCGGCTCATGATCTCGGCCGCCCCCAGGTGGAGCCGGATGCGGGCCCGGTTCTTCAAATCCTTCCTCGCCCCTTCGAGCAGATACAGCCTGGCGTCCAGCCGCCGGGTCGGCCTGAACGCGCCGACCGCGGTAAGCACGTCCCCGCGGTCGACGGCGTGGGCGTCCAACCCGGCCAAGTTCACCGCCACCCGCTGGCCGGAGCCGGCCTGCGGCACTTTCTGCTTGTGAGTCTGGAGCGAGCGCACCCTGGCCGGCAGCTTTTTCGGCATGATCTCCACCGCGTCGCCCGTTTTCAAGATGCCGGACGCCAGGGTGCCGGTCACCACCGTGCCGAATCCGACCACCGAGAAAACCCGGTCAATGGGCAGGCGCACGGCACCCCGGCCCTGCCGGTCGGGAATCTCGGCCGTACGGGCGGCGATTTCGGCCAACAGCTCCGCGGTTCCTGCCCCGGTCACCGCCGACACCTTCACCACCGGGGCACCCTCGAGCACCGTACCGGACAGGAATTCGTACACATCATCCTCCACCAGGTCGAGCCAGTCGGCGTCCACCAGGTCGATCTTGTTCAACACCACGATACCACGTTCGATTCCCAGAAGCTGCAGTATGTCAAAATGTTCCCGGGTTTGGGGCATCACGCCCTCGTCGGCCGCGATTACCAACAGTACGAGGTCGATTCCCCCGATCCCGGCCAGCATGTTCTTCACAAACTTCTCGTGCCCCGGCACATCGATGATCCCGGCGCGCCGGCCGTCCGGCAGGTCCAAGTACGCAAATCCGAGTTCTATGGAGATACCGCGCTCTTTCTCCTCCCGGAGCCGGTCGGTGTCAATGCCGGTGAGCGCCTTGATGAGTGCCGTCTTGCCGTGGTCGACGTGACCCGCCGTCCCGATGACCAGGTACCTCATCCGCCCACCACCCCCAGCGCGCGGCCGAGCGCCGTGCCAAGCACGGTGAACTCCTCCTCCGCCACCGTCCGCGGATCAAGACAAAGCCGGTCGTCCTGCACGCGCCCGACCACGGCCGGGTCCCCGGCGCGGAGTCTGCACACCAGGTCGGGCACACTCATTGCCCGCGGCCGGATCACGACCAGGAAAGTCTGCGGCGCGGCGGTGGGCAGGGCGCCCCCGCCGACTTGCGAACAGTCGGCGTCCACCTCGACCTCGGCCGCCTCACCCAGCGCCGTCAGGAGTGCTCCGGCCAGCCTCTCCGCCTTCTCCTCCAGCACGGCGGGAGCCGCCGTGAGCATCGCCAGGGTCGGGATCCGTTCCATGGCCTGCTCCGGCTCCAGGTACTCACGGAGCGTCGCCTCGAGGGCCGCCAGGGTCATCTTGTCCACCCGCACCGCCCGGGTGAGGGGGTTCCTTTTCATCCGGTCCACCAGGTCGGCCCGGCCGACGATGATACCGGCTTGCGGTCCGCCCAGCAGCTTATCCCCGCTGAAGGTGACCACGTCCACCCCGGCCCCCACCGTCTCCTGTACCGTCGGTTCGTACGGGTAACCGAACCGGGACAAGTCGACCAGAAAGCCGCTGCCCAGGTCGGACATCACCGGCAGCCCCGCCTCTCGGCCCAGGCCGACCAGCTCGTCCAGGGTCACTTCCTTTGTGAACCCGACGATCCGGTAGTTGGACGCGTGCACGTGCAACAGAAGCGCGGTATCCGGACCGATCGCTCCTTCGTAGTCGCGCCGGTGGGTCTTGTTCGTCGTTCCGACCTCCACCAGCCGGGCCCCGCTCTGGGCCATGACCTCGGGAATGCGGAACGAGCCGCCGATCTCCACCAGTTGCCCCCGCGAAACGATCACCTCCCGGCCCCCGGCCAGGGTGCTCAGCGCCAACAGCACGGCGGCGGCGTTGTTGTTCACCACCAGGGACGCTTCGGCCCCGCTCAGGTGCTGCAGGAGTTCATCGACCAGCGCGTACCGCGAGCCGCGCTTGCCCGTTTCCAGATTGAACTCCAGGTTGGTGTAGGAGGCGGCCGCGGTTTCAACCGCCCGCCGCGCCCGCTCCGACAGGATGGCCCGGCCCAGATTGGTGTGCAGGACCACGCCGGTGGCGTTGATTACC
>JACUUW010000278.1 GCA_014859075.1 Desulforudis sp. | reverse complement strand
GCCGGGTCGGTCAAGTCGTCGGCCGGCACGTACACGGCCTGCACCGAGGTGATCGAACCCTTGTTGGTCGAAGTAATCCGTTCCTGCAACTGACCCATTTCCGTCGCCAGCGTCGGCTGATAACCTACGGCGGAGGGCATCCGGCCCAGCAGCGCCGAAACCTCGGTACCGGCCTGGGCGAAACGGAAAATGTTATCAATGAAGACCAGCATGTCGGAGCCCTCTTCATCACGGAAATACTCGGCCTGCGCCAGTCCGGTCAGAGCGACCCGCAGGCGGGAGCCCGGGGGCTCGTTCATCTGACCGAACACCATGATCGTCTTGTCCAAAACGCCGGACTCGGTCATCTCCGCCAACAGTTCGGCACCCTCGCGGGTCCGCTCGCCGACGCCCGCGAATACCGAGAGACCACCGTGCTGTTTGGCGATGTTGTTGATCAGTTCCATCACGACCACGGTCTTGCCCACACCGGCACCGCCGAACATCCCGATTTTACCGCCCTTCATAAAGGGCACCAGCAGGTCGATAACCTTGATGCCGGTCTCCAACTGCTCGACCTGGGTGGACTGGTCGGCCAGCAACGGTGCCTGGCGGTGAATCGGATAATAGGTCTCCGCCTTGATTTCACCCTTGCCGTCGATTGCCTGGCCCAGCACGTCAATCAGCCGGCCCAGGCTGGGGCGGCCCACCGGCACCATAATCGGCTGACCGGTGTCGCTGACTTCCATACCCCGCGTCAAGCCGTCCGTTGTAGACATCGCCACCGTGCGCACCACGTTGTTGCCAAGGTGCTGCGCCACCTCCAGCGTCAGGTCGAACTTGCGCCCGAAGGCGTCTTCCTTGTCGCTGGCGATTTTAAGGGCGTTATAGATCTCGGGGACCTGGCCCGGCGGGAACCGGACGTCCACAACAACCCCGATAATTTGAACCACTTCACCTACATTCATCTCGTTCCCCGAACCTCCTCCGAACATTATTCGAGTGCCGCCGCACCGCCGACGATGTCGAGCAGTTCTTTGGTGATGCCTTCCTGGCGCTGCCGGTTCATCTGCAGCGTCAGGCGGTCGATCATCTCGCCCGCGTTTTTGGTGGCCCCGTCCATCGCCATCATCTTAGCGCTCAGTTCACTGGCCTTGGACTCGATGAGCGCGTGGTAAACCGAGTTTTCAACATATTTGGGCAACAGGTAGTTTAGGACTTCCTCGGCCGAAGGCTCAAAGATGTAGTCCACTGCTACTTTTTTCGGGGCGCCGGTTTCCGCCTGTCCGGCCTTCTCCGCCACGGCCTCATCCGCCGGCGGCTCCACCGGCAGCAATTTCGTCACGGTCGGCTGTTGGACGAGAACACTCACAAATTTGCTGAAGATTAGATAAACCGCGTCATATTCTCCAGCGGTATACTGGTCGATCACAAACCGGGCGATTTCCTGGCCCTGCTCAAATCGGATGTCCTCGCCCAGCCCCACAAACTCCCGATCCAGCTTCCAACCGCGAAAACGGCCGAAGTTACGGGCCTTGCGGCCTACAGCCACTATGCTGCAATCAGCATGCTTCTGCAACTCCCCGGCCGCGGTGCGCAGGATGTTGCTGTTAAAACCACCACAAAGTCCGCGATCAGCGGTAACCACGATATAACAAATCTTTCGGGGCTCGCGGACGGTCAACAGGGGGTTCTCAACCGTTTGAGCGGCCGAACCGACCCGGCCCAATACTTCCTGCAACTGCCGGGCGTATGGCCGCGCCGCCACCACGGTCGCTTGGGCGCGGGCCATCTTGGCGGTGG
>JACUUW010000306.1 GCA_014859075.1 Desulforudis sp. | reverse complement strand
TGCACCTGGCTGTTTACGACGTTCACCGGACGGACAGGGTGCGGGTGGAAGACCTGATGGAATACCTTGAGACCCCCAGGACCTTTGCCGACGTGGAAATGTCCGGTTCCTCGGCCAGCCTGGAAACCGGCGGCAGGCCGCAGGATGTGGAAACGGTGCTTGAAGAAGAGAAGGAGGGGGGCAGGCGCGGAATTCTCCCGGAACTGAAGATTCCGGACTGGAAGAGGATCATCAAGAACCGCTCCCCTGCCGGCCAGATTCTTGTTGAGGGCAGCCTGACCCCGGTTGACTCCCTTTCAGAAATGCTCGCCTCGGACCGGGCCGAAGCCTTCCTCGTCCCCAAATCCTGGGGAGTTGAATCGGTCGCCGAACTGCGGCGCGAGCTCGGCGGCCGGGCACCGATTGTTGTGATCGGCGGCGGGCGCGAGTTTTTGCACGCCGGGGCCGACCGGTGCGTCCGGCGTCTTACATTCGAGGTGGTGGGGGAGACTTCCGCCCTCGCCCGGCGGTACCGGGAGCTTTGGTCCCGGGCGGAGACCGACCCGCTGACCGGCTGCTATACAAGGGGGTTTTGGGACAGCTGGTTCAAAGACCACCGCGACCGGGCGGTCGTCGCCCTGCTCGACCTGGATCGCTTCAAGTCCGTCAACGACACCCACGGCCACGCGGCGGGCGACGCCGTTTTGAGGGCCTTTGGGGAGTTCTTGCGTTCGAGCGTGCGGGGCGGCGACGTCGTGGCTCGCTACGGAGGCGACGAGTTTGTCATCGGACTGCTTTATGTAAACTCAGACGGCGCCCTCGCATTGATCAATAGGCTGAGGGATGAGTGGTCGGCACGGAAAACTCTCCTGCCGTCGGGGGAAAGCATTGCCTGCACCTTCTCCGCGGGTGTATCGGGGGAACTGGTGGACGCCGACAAAGCCCTGTATGAAGCGAAGAGCGCCGGCCGCAACCGGGCGAAGGTCTCGAAGGAGTCTTTCCCGGTATCCATCCACACGGCACCCATTCAAGCGAAAGCGATCACCATACTGTCACCGTGGATTCCGGACTGCCCGGTAACCTCTTTGGCGGTGGAGGCGGCGCAACACTTGGCCGCAAAGGATCTGACGGTGGGGCTGATCGACGCCGCGGTCAAGAGCCCCGGCATCTCAAGGCTTTTGGGCATCCCGGACACCGAGGTCTGGGAGTACGACTGGCGGTTGGGCGGCGTCGAGGCCGGAGCGCAGAGCGGAAGGCTCCTGGTGTGGCCGCTCGATCCCCTGAGGCCCGGGCCGGTCGATGAGGACTCGTTCGTCCACCTCGTCGAGGCGGCGTCCAACCTTGTCGACCACCTGATAATCGATGGGGGGTCGGACCCCGCTTTGGTGGCGGGACACGCCCTGGTATTGGTCGCCTCCCGCCCGGACCTTCCGGAAATCGTCCGGGCCTGGAACTTCTTCCGTCCCGTCACGGACGGGAGTTTGGTGCTCCTCGGAAACTGCGACGCAACGGGTTTCGGCCTGCCGGTCGCCGGCGCGATCAACCGCCCCGGAGACTGGCGGCGCCTTCTCAATCAAAAGCTGGAAAGGCGGGATACGTAGTGCGCAGGTTCAACGTGCAGAAATCTCCCGGCGGCTTGTTTTTCCTGGCCGCCGTAGCCATCGCCATCGCGGCCGGCGCCGCAAGTTGGTTTTTCATCCAGTCGGCGGTGCCGAGCGTTCCCGTTCTGGCGGCCAAGACGGAACTGACACCGGGGATGCTCATCACGGAGGACAGTTTAGCCGTTGTGGAG
>JACUUW010000277.1 GCA_014859075.1 Desulforudis sp. | reverse complement strand
GGCCGTCACGCCGACCAGCCCGAGCGGATTTAACTTCAGTATTCGCATCTTTTCGCTCTGCCGGGTATCGTCGATGGTCTCCACTTTTGCCTCCACCGTTGGTTGCTGATCCCGTCGGAAAGCGTCCAGGAGCCTCTTGGCGGCGTCCACCGCCACGTACAGGGGTGTCCGCCGATGAAAAGCCAATACGCCCAGGTGCAGGGGAAGCCGGTCCCGCACCTTGGAAAACTGCCGGCCGTACCCCGCATATATCTCCCCGGCAACAGCCAGGGCGTCAAAGGCCGGTGATTTAGTTGCCTAGTTTTCGTGGCCAAAAATGTTAATTTTCAAGTGGCCATTGACATTTACAGGCTTGGTGTTATTTGGTATGATAGTGTCAACAACTGGGCAATTGAAGCTGCCTGTGTAAATCTCTCGAACTAAGTGAATCATTTTAATACAACCACGAAGGTTGAAGTGCTCTCTGAAGGGGGCCTGGCATTCTTCGTTGTTTTTGTTTTCGGTGGACATAGAAATTTTAAGGAGGCGGACGGTTGATGAAGCGTAAACAAAGAGGAGCGTTGTTCGGTGTCAGCCTGGTGATGGCGTTTGTGCTCATGCTGGTGGGGATTGCCGGGTGCGGTGATCAGAGGGCGGAGGGTCCCGGCGGCAAGGATGCCGGCCTGTACGTGGTAACCACTACGAGCCTTATTGGCCATATCGTGGACCAGGTGGGCGGTGACCGGGTGAGAGTGGCGACCATTGTTCCGCCGGCCTCGTGTCCCGGTCACTTTGACGTGAAACCGGCCGAGATGAAGGTGTTGACCGGAGCGGATATTTTCTTTGTGCACGCCTGGCAGGGTGAGATGTTCACCGATGAGTTGATCAGGTCGGTCGGGAACGAACACCTGCGTAAAGAGGTGCTGGCCATTGAAGGCAACTGGATGACTCCGCCGGTGCAAAAGGCGGCGATTGAGCATATTGCCGCGGTGCTGGCCGAAGCCGATCCCGACAACGCCTCATTCTTCGAGGCCAACGCCGCGGCCCAACTGGAAACGGTGGACACGGTCGGTCAAGAGTTGGCGGCACGGCTGGCGGCAGCGGGTGTCGATTCGGTCAAGGTACTGGTAAGTGAAATGCAAACCGGGTTTTTGAAATGGGCCGGGTTTGACGTCGTGGCGCCGTTCGGGCGTCCCGAGGACATGAGCCCCCGTGAAATGGAGGATCTCTTGGCGCTGGGGCGTGAGGCGCAGGTGGATTTGGTGGTGGATAATCTGCAGAGCGGTCACGAAGCAGGAAAGACAATTGCGCGGGATTTGGGGGCGCGGCACGTGATGCTGTCCAATTTCCCCGGAGGCTTGCCCGGGACGGATACCTGGGAGTCGGCCATTAAGAAGAACGTGGACCTGCTTCTGGAAGCCATAGAAGTGTTGTAGGCTTTCCAGAGCTAAACTGCGCACAAGGAGGGAGTATGCTGGAGACAGCCGTCAGCCTGCGGAACGTGGCGGTGTCCTACCGGGAGGATGTGGCTTTGCGCAGTGTTTCGGTGGACATACGGGAGGGCGAGATGGTGGGCATTGTCGGCCCTAACGGTGCCGGCAAGACCACTATCCTTACGGTAATCAACGGGTTGGGCCGTTTGTTGCGTGGCGAAGCGATTGTGCTGGGGTGTGCGATGCGGGCCGGTCGGCGCGGCCGCGATTTTCGACTCAGCGGCGCCGCCCGGCGCCTGCGTACCCAAATCGGGTATGTGGCGCAGGGGCAGAATGTGGATCCACGCTTGCCGGCTAGTGTACGCGAGGCGGTGATGATCG
>JACUUW010000276.1 GCA_014859075.1 Desulforudis sp. | reverse complement strand
TCGCGTGATCGGTGGCAATACCATCGATGGTCCCGTCCGCCAACCCCTCCCGTACGGCTGCCACGTCGGCTTCCGACCGCAGGGGTGGATTGACCTTGGCATTGGTATCGTAGTCCCCCACCGCCCGATCAGTCAGGGTGAAATGGTGCGGCGTGACCTCGGCCGTAATTTGCACCCCGCGCGCCTTGGCCTCCCGGATCAGGCGGACGGCGCCCGCGGTGCTTACGTGGGCGATGTGCAAACGGCATCCGGTCAATTCGGCCAGGATGATCTCCCTGGCCACCATTACGTCCTCCGCAGCCGCCGGAATCCCCCGCAGGCCGAGTTTGGTGGAGACCAGTCCCTCGTGCATTACGCCACCGGCCGCCAGGGACGGTTCCTCACAATGGGAAATCACCGGAACCCCGAGCATCCGGGCGTATTCCAGCGCCCGGCGCATCAACGCGGCATCCGTTACCGGACGTCCATCATCCGAGAAGGCCACCGCGCCGGCCGCACTCAGTTCGGCCATTTCCGAAAGTTCGGCGCCCCGGCTGCCCCTGGTAACCGCCCCGATCGGATACACCCGTGCCGTTCCGGCTTCACGGGCCTTTTCCAGGACGTACCGGATCACAGCGGCCGTATCGGCCACCGGGTTTGTGTTCGGCATAGCCGCCACGGCGGTAAAGCCGCCCTGTACCGCCGCCCGGGTACCGGTGGCGACGGTTTCTTTATGTTCGTGGCCCGGCTCCCGCAGGTGGACGTGCATATCAATCAACCCTGGAAAGACCAGCTTTCCTTTGGCCTCCAGGATACGGGCACCCCGGGACGGAATACTCTTTTCCACCGCCGCTACCCGCTCCCCGTCCACCAGAACGTCCAGCGGTTCCATTTGCCCCCGCGCCGGGTTAACCACCGTACCACCTTTTATTAAAAACTTCATCAGTTTCCCCTCCCCAGCGTCAGCAGGTAGAGAACGGCCATCCGGACCGCCACCCCGTTGGTGACCTGTTCGGTGATCACCGCCCGGGGACCGTCTGCAACTTCCGCCGTAATCTCGATACCCCGGTTGATCGGACCAGGGTGCATCACCATGGCGTCCGGGCGGGCCAAGGCCAACCGCTCCATATTAAGACCGTAAACGCGCGCATATTCCCTGGGACCCGGAATCAGACCCTCCTGCTGGCGCTCACGCTGCAGGCGTAAGACCATCACCACGTCGCTGTCCGGCAGGGCGTCCTCGGGACGGTGGTGTATCGTGACCCCCAGTTCCCGGATGCCCGGGGGGAGCAAGGTGGGCGGCGCCACCAGGTGAACGTCCGCTTCGAATTTCGTGAGCCCCCAGATGTTGGAACGGGCCACCCGGCTGTGCAGAATATCGCCGATAATCACGACCTTGAGTCCCTTCAGGTGGCCACGGTTCTCCCGCAGGGTATACAAGTCCAACAGGGCCTGCGTCGGATGCGCATGCATCCCGTCACCGGCATTGACCACGGGAACGTCAATCAGGCGGGTCAGGAAATGTGGTGCACCGGCGGAGGGATGACGCAGGACAACCAGATCGGCACCCAAAGCCATGATCGTTTTTGCGGTATCGGCTAAACTTTCACCTTTGGAGACACTAGATGAGGCGACAGTGACGTTGACGTTATCGGCACTGAGGTACTTGGCGGCAAGTTCAAAGGAGATTCTGGTTCTGGTACTCGGTTCGAAAAAGAGGATGACCACGGTTTTCCCGCGCAGAGTGGGTACTTTTTTAATCTCCCGGTTGATGATCTGTTTCATCGGTACGGCCGCGTTCAGGATATCCGTGATTTC
>JACUUW010000275.1 GCA_014859075.1 Desulforudis sp. | reverse complement strand
TATCCACGAAAGGCGGGCCACATCCTGTTCACAGCCCCAGTCGGAGCCTTTAACGGTATCAATAAAGTGAACATCCGGAGAATCGCCGCGGCCCAGCGCACAATTGCCCAGGGCAGCCTGCATCCCGCCCTGGGCGGCGGTACTGTGGGAACGCCGCGGGGGCACTAGGCTCAAAATGGTCACGTCCAGGCCGTGTGCGGCCGCCTCGATGGCCGTCCGTTCCCCGGCCAGCCCGGCGCCGATGACCAGTACGTCGGTGAGGTGCGGAGGCCGGACGTTCATGCGCCGCCCCCAATCTGCAGGAACGCCCACAAAGCGCCCAGGCCCAGGATAATGATCAGTAGAGTGATGCTCTTCAGAATGAAACCAATGGTACGCCGCCGAAGCCAGCCCCACTTCACAAACTGGCGGTACAGACCCGTGCCGGCGTGGTACTCTCCAACCAACAGTAAAATGATATAAAACCAAAGAAAAGAATCAATACGCTCCGCACTCTTGACCGCCGCAATCGGCCAGTCCGCCAGAACCACCCAGACGTGGATGAGCGCCAGGACAGCAATAATTGGAGCGGTAACCACCTGAAAGATCCAGGTCCAGGTGTCCGGGTGCCGAACCAGAGTGGCATGCCGCCAAAAGTCCTGGAAGCGGTTCGGGATTCTCCGGCTGACCACCAGCACATGGACCAGGGCGGCCACCCCGATAAACGGGATACCGATCTGCGCCAGGTAATAACGATCCAGAGCCAGCGCCAGACGGTCGAAGGCGTCCGCTCCCAGGAGTACGGTGGCTACAAACAACATGTGCAGCCATAAGAAGCCGATCAGGACCAAGCCGCTGACCAGTAGTGCCAGATCCAGGTACAGGTCGATCCGGGGATTGCGGCCCAACACCCTGTTCAACGCCCTTTTTCCGTCTAAATCGGAATCCGTTACCCTCGTCATTTAACAAAAACGACCCCTTAACGGCCGGCAATTAAAGCCCCAACGCAGCAAAAAGGATTAACCGAAACTGGAACTAAAGGCGTGACAAACAACAACCTCTACAGCACCAGGGCCAGGAGCGCTTTTTGGGCGTGGAGGCGGTTTTCGGCCTCGTCCCAGACCACACTGTGAGAGCCGTCCATTACCGCGTCCACCACCTCTTCACCCCGGTGGGCCGGCAGGCAGTGCATAAAGATGAAATCCGGACGGGCGTGTGCAACTAGCGCCTCGTTTACCTGGTAGGGACTGAATACCTGGACCCGGGCGGCGTGTTCCGACTCCTGGCCCATGGAGGCCCAGGTGTCGGTAACCACCACGTCGGCATTCCGTACGGCGGCCACCGGGTCGGTGGTCAGTTCAACCGCGCCGCCCGTTCGGGCGGCCTCGGCCGTCGCCGCCTCGGCCACTTTGGGGTCGGGCGCGTAGCCGGTTGGGGTGGCCACGGCAACCCGCATTCCGGTCCGCGCCCCGCCCAGCATCAGTGAGTGGGCGACGTTGTTCCCGTCCCCGACCCAGGCCAGCTTCAGCCCCGCCAGGCGGCCCTTGTGCTCCAGGATGGTCTGCAAGTCGGCCAGGATCTGGCAGGGATGCTCCCAGTCGGTGAGGCCGTTGATCACCGGTACGTCCGCGTACCGGGCCAGTTCGTCCAAGTCGGACTGTTCAAAAGTCCGGATCATGATCCCGTCCACGTAGCGGGAGAGCACCCGACCGGTATCCGCAATGGTCTCACCGCGCCCCAGTTGCAGCTCGGCGGCGCTCAGGGGCAGGGCATGTCCCCCTAGCT
The DNA here is from genome assembly GCA_014859075.1 of Desulforudis sp. Taxonomy (GTDB): domain Bacteria; phylum Bacillota; class Desulfotomaculia; order Desulfotomaculales; family Desulforudaceae; genus Desulfopertinax. Next base: position 41 of record JACUUW010000275.1, on the reverse strand, counting down.
GGTACATAGCCATCTCAAAAGAAACCCGCGTCCGGGTTGAG
>JACUUW010000274.1 GCA_014859075.1 Desulforudis sp. | reverse complement strand
CCCCGTGAAACTGGAGGTTCTCGAACGCGGTCAGCCGGTCGTCAAGGGAGGGATCCTGAAAGACGAGCCCGATATTCTTGCGGACCTGATCTTGATCGCTCACGATCGAACGGCCGTTGAGTGTCGCGTTTCCGGACGTCGGCTTGAGCAGTGTGCAGAGCATCGAAATGGTGGTCGATTTGCCCGCGCCGTTGGGGCCGAGAAAGCCGAAAAGTTCGCCCTTTTTGACCGAGAACGAGACGCTTTTGACGGCCTCGAAATTCCCGAATTTCCTCGTTAACGAGTCAACCTTGATGATTTCTTCAGCTGCGACTCCGTCCTTCCCCATCAACCTCAACTCCTTCCTCTTGCTCGGCAACACCTTGGTCCATAGCCTTTTCCAATTCCGAGAGGTGCTCCATCGCTCTTGAGACGTACCCCGCCAAGGCTTCGCCATCAACGATCATCAGCCCCCGGTGGCCGTGTCCGATGACCAACAGCTTGTCACCAGGCTTAATGCCCAGCATTTCGCGCGCGCTCGCGGGGATCACGATCTGCCCGCGTTCTCCGACCGTGACGGCGCCGAAGAATTTTTCCTTTTTTAACACGCTCAGACCTCCTTTTTCTCCGGAGTATGAAAAGTATGAAAAGTACGCTATGAATGATAGCAGCTATTATCCCGGGAGTCAAGAGAACGCCGTTTGCTGTGAACCGTGACAAAAATAGCGCATGTACCTCCCTAAAATGGGAATACGCTGCGAATAAGTAAATGTAAACCCTAACTAATATATGGAGGCGAGCGGTGTGAAGAAAGTTGTTTTGTTGTTGGTATCGGCAGGTTTATTGGTGGCCTTCGCGGTCCCCAGTACGTTTGCGGCACTAACCGATAAGCAGCAAACGGAACGGGACAGCATCTACCAGGAGATGAACGACCTGCAGAAGCAAATGCAAGAGCTGTACAATGAGGCCGACAAGATTAAGGGACAAGCCACCGACAACAGTGGGGATGAAGTGGGTGCAAAAGAACAGGAGCCCGGGATGTCGGTGGAAGTAGAGGTGGAGGACCAGAGCACCGCCGGAAAAAGGTCCACCAGCGCACCAGTCTCCCCGCGGGGCAACCAGGCGATGACCCGGGCGAAGGCACCCAGTACGGCCGGGAGCCAGAACGGTTACGGCACGGGACCGGGCTCCGGTTGGGGCGGCGGTATGATGGGCGGCTCTGGTTTCGGTGGTCCAGGTGGTTATGGCTGCCCGGGCCCGGGGAACAGGTGGTAAAGTAAAACCGACACGACCAATTAACAGCTTATTTCAGCACGAAACAGGGAATGGTGGCACGCCATTCCCTGTTTCTGTTGGGTACCAGGTGCGCTCCCATCAAACCACATCCCCGCTTAGCGCAGACCCGGCAGGGCCGCAGGGCCGCACATCACGACAAGCCACCAATCCCAGGCTGGGACAGCGAAAAAAAGAGCGAACCCCGCCGGGCGGTCCTCAGCCGCGCATTAATGCGCTTCTATGGCGTCGTCACCTCAGCAGGGTCAGGATAGGGTCCCCTCGGTCGAGGCCGAACAAGAGTCGCTTTATCTACAGCTGCGACTCCTTATGCTGCTCGTGCTGCTGCTCGTACTGCTTACGCCACCCGTACCGGGTCATACCCCGCGGCTTGTATACCGCCAGCGCCGTATTCACGAGCAACACCGGCAGCGCGGCGCCGGAGGCGGCCACGAGTTGGACCTGCAGCCCGCGGAGACCGGCACCGGACAATGTCGTCTCCGCCGCTAGTATACCGCCAGCGCCGTATTCACGAGCAACACCGGCAGCGCGGCGCCGGAGGCG
>JACUUW010000273.1 GCA_014859075.1 Desulforudis sp. | reverse complement strand
TTTAACCTAGGTGCCTGACCCCTTTTTGGCAGTCGACATCGCCGAGTGCTAAAAAGGGGGACTGTCCCCGTTTCTGGCAGTCTCCTTGCCTGATTGCTAGTCTCCTACAGGCCGGTAAGGACCCCTTTTTTAATGAGGCAGACTACTGCTTACCCTGCTTATATTCTGAATTTTATGTTAACCTAGGTGCCTGACCCCTTTATCTGATTCTGTATTCTACCAGACAACGGAGGACCTATGGCCATAATACTGGACGGCAAAGCTCTGGCATCCGGCATCAGAAAAGAAATCGCCGCTGAAGTGGAAATCCACCGTCGGCGGGGAATCCACCCCCGGCTGGATGCGGTTCTGGTCGGGGACGATCCGGGATCTGTTTGCTACGCGCAGGCCAAAGAGCGCGTGGCCGGAGAAGTGGGTGTCCAGTTCCGGCTGCACCATCTCGGGAGCAACATGGCCGAGGAGGCCTTGGTGGACCTGCTGGCGGCCCTGAACGCCGATCCGGCGGTGCATGGCATTATGGTCGAACTGCCCCTTCCGGGCCACATAGACCGGCTCCGCGTGCTGGAGTCCATTTCCCCTGTCAAGGATGTGGACGGGGTGCATCCGATCAACCGGGGCCGCCTGATGTCGGGGGGCGAGGGGCTTTATCCGGCTACCCCGCTGAGTTGCCTGGAGATCCTGGGGCGTTACGGAATTAAAGTGGCCGGAATGCACGCCGTGATTGTGGGCCGCGGCGAAACCGTGGGTAAACCGTTGTTTTTTCTGCTGTTGAGGGAAAACGCCACCGTCACCGTTTGTCACACCCGGACTGTGGACCTTCCCGCACACACCGTTCAGGCCGATCTCCTGGTGGTCGCCGCCGGGCGTCCCAGGTTGATCCGGGGCGGGATGGTCAAGCCGGGTGCCGTGGTGGTGGATGCCGGGACGAATCCGGTGACGGGCGGGGGCATTTGTGGCGACGTCGACTTCGGGGCCGTCCGTGAGGTGGCCGGGGCAATCACGCCGGTTCCGGGCGGGGTCGGCAGCATGACCACCACTATGGTGATGAAAAACCTGCTGCGGGCCACCAAACTGCAGCTTGGCTAAGGGCGGGGAAGAATGATGACACAGGTTTTTAACTGGTCTGTACGCGAGTTTCTGGATCGAGCCGGCGCGGCATCACCGACCCCGGGCGGCGGAAGTGTGGCCGCCCTGTCCGGCGCGCTTGCGATAGCCATGGTGCAAATGGTCGCGAACCTGACCCTGGGCCGGCAAAAATACCGTGAAGTCGAACCGGTGGTCCGTGCGATCCTGGATGAGTCCGGCGGAGTGCGTGCCGAACTTGAAGCCCTGGCAGCCGACGACATTGCCGCCTTTGACCAGGTCATGGGTGCCTACAGCCTGCCCCGGAATACAGCCGCGGAAAACGAGCGGCGCAAGCAAGCCATCCAGGCCGCCCTGCGCCAGGCCACCGAAGTCCCGCTGGAGGTAGCCCGGACGGGCATGGTGACGCTGCGCCTGACCGAGCAACTGACTAAGGCCGGAAACGAGCTGGTCCTAAGCGACGCCGGGGTAGCTGGTTACCTGGCCCAGGCTTCGGTCAAGAGCGCACTGGTCAACGTGGAGGTAAACGCCCGGTTGATCCAGGACCGCCACTATGTTGACCGGGTATTACGGGAGAAGCAGCGCCTGGAAACCCAGGTGACTGAAATGGTGAACCGCATCGAGCGGACAATGGGCAGGCGGTTGGGAGTAAGCTGTGAAGAAGGAGACGGCAGCCGGTGAACGGTAAGAGTTTTGAAGAGGCGCTACGGCGCTTGGAGGAAGTCGTGCGTCAGT
>JACUUW010000052.1 GCA_014859075.1 Desulforudis sp. | reverse complement strand
CTCGGCGTGCGCCGCTCCGGATAACACCAGGCAACCCGGACAGAAGACCGCCGCGGCCGAGACCCCCGCCGGCAGTTCGCCGGTAAAGGCTTTGGGCAGTTCCCGGTGCGCCTCGCCCAAGCCCATCAGGATGGCCTTGGAGCCCCGGTTTAGTTCCGGTCCGGCGTAGTCCAGGGTGTCCATCGCCAGGTTATCCAGGACGAAGAAATCGGTCTCCCAATGCGTCCGGGCCAGAACGTGGGTCAACAGCCCCCGGAAATCCTTAAGGTCCCGCATTTCGTCCGTGAGAACCAGGAACTTGGTGAGGGAAAGCTGCCCTTCCCCGAGGATACGGAAAGCCGAAACCAGGGCCTCGCGCGCGTAGCGTTCCTTCACCACCGCCGCGGCCAGGGAATGAAAACCGGTCTCGCCGTAGGTCCGGATCTTCCGCACCGACGGCATGACCAGCGGAAACAGCGGGCTCATCACCTCGGTCAGGTACTCGCCGATGTAGTAATCCTCCTGGGGTGGCTTGCCGACCACAGTGGCCGGGTAAACGGCGTCCCGGCGCCGGAAGACGGTGTCGACGTGGAACACCGGAAAGTCGTGGACCAGCGAATAGTAGCCGTAGTGGTCGCCGAACGGCCCCTCCGGACGCCGCTCGTAAGGCGGGACGTGCCCGCACAGCGCGAACTCGCACTCCGCCACCAGCGGGTGACCGCCGGCGGGGTTGTCCGCCAGGGCGAGCCTGTGCCCGGCCAGCAGGGAGGCGAAGAGCAGTTCCGGGATATCCTCGGGCAGCGGGGCGACGGCCGCCAGGATCAGGGCGGGTGGCCCGCCCAGGAAAACGGTGACCGGCAGCGGTTCGCCCCGCCGCTCGGCCTCGTGGTAGTGATAACCGCCGCCCTTGCCGATCTGCCAGTGCATCCCGGCGGTGGCCGCGTCGTAGCGCTGGACGCGGTACATCCCCAGGTTGTGCTTCCCGGTTTCCGGGTGTTCGGTATACACCAGCGGTAAGGTCAGGAACGCCCCGCCGTCCTTCGGCCAGCCGGTCAGCATCGGCAGCCGGTCGAGCCGGGGCGGCCGCTCGGTCACCTCGGTGACCGGACCGCGGCGCACCCTTTTCATCCCGATCCGGGTCAGGTCGCGCAACGTGCCGCGCGCCTCCCAGAGGGCGGTGAACCGGGGCGGCAGCATGGTCTCGACCAGGTGGACGGCCTCGCGCACCAACGCCGCCGGCCGGGGACCGAAAGCGAGCTCGATCCGCTTGGGCGTGCCGAACATGTTGGTCAGCACGGGACAGGGACTCCCCTTCACCCGCCGGAACAAGAGCGCCGCCCCCCCCTCGGTGATCACCCGCCGGTGAATCTCGGGAATTTCCAGGTAGGGATCGACCTCGGCCGTCACTTCGGCCAGGTCCTGCTCCCGGCGTAATACCTTTATAAACTCGTGCAGGTTGCCTAAAGTCATCTGCCGGCACCCTCAATGTCAAATTCCGACCTGTACCCTGACGTTCGGTTGCAGTAATAATACCAAAAAGGCCGCGGGGCGTAAACTTCGCCGAGGGTTCAGCCCACAATGAGAAAACCGCCGCACTTTCGTGCGACGGTGTCAAGTTCGGTGTATGGCTCCGCGAGTAGGATTCGAACCTACAACCTACCGGTTAACAGCCGGTTGCTCTACCGTTGAGCTATCGCGGAACGGCATTTTTGATTATAGCATACTCCGAACCGACAACGCAAATTCTTTCGCGCGTTACCCTTCAGTTTCAACTATGACCTCTAAAGACTCATCCTCCGAGTCTTCATCGTCGTCTGGTTCATCGAATGCCGGCTCCCCGACCACCGGTTCCTCTTCTGCCGGCTCCTCTTCGACCGCTGGTTCGGGTGGTTCCTCGACCTCCAGTTCCGGGACCGGGATTTCCAGCACCGGGGCGTTTAAGGCTTCTTCCGGCACCTCGATGACGATTTCACCGCCGAAGTCGCTGTAGGTGAAACTGCAGTTCATAGTCATCCCGGCGAACGGGTTGGGCTGCCCCAAGATCTCCTCAGCGAGGTCCACGGTCAGCAGCATTTCCATACGCACCGGCGCCAGGGTTTCTTGGTCCAGGTAACCCACGCCGATAATGTTCATTGACTGCAGTATTTGCCCGACGGGCATGCCGTCCGGGGCCAGCATATCCTGGAACGATCCGCCGAGCTGGCTTTCCAGTACGGACATCATCTCTTCGAAATCCTTGATTTGTCCGTAGGTGGCCATTTTGTACACCGCGCGCCCGTCCAACTGTTCCTCGCCCAGGTAGCGGTAGTAGAACATCTTGTCTAATTCCGGAGGCACCGCCTGGCCCATGCTCTGCTCCAGGATGGCGGTGATGTCGGGGAAGAGTCCTTCCGGCATCCGCTGCCAGGCCCCCTCACCGGTCATCGGATCGGCCGTCTTCATGAAAACGCCGTCCGGGGTGAAGTACTGTTCCGTCTCCACTTCCGCAGGCAATCCGGGAACCGTCACGGTGCTCACTTGGTACATCCCCTGGTCCAGGTTTATCGCCGTCGACAGCTTCCCGTGCATGCGAAGGTCCGCCAGTTCGGCCGGCACTTCCAGGTCCGCCGCCTCCCGCAACCGCATCTCCATGTCGAAGGTGCCTTGCATCCGCATGGACCGCACGTCCTGCAGGGCGATCTGCGACTGCGCGTTGAGCTCGCGACCCTCGGCCACCGGTCCGAAGACATGCGCCAGCAGAGCCGCGCCCTCGCCAACCGTCAACCGGCTGTCGGGCGCATCCGCGTCCAGCAGATCTTCCCGGGCCATCCAGGCCAAAGGACGATAAGCCCAGTGCCCTTCCAACCCTTCCAATCCGGATATCGCGCCGGGGTCGACGGCCTCGGGCAGGCCGAGGGTACGGGCGATGAAGGCGGCCGCCTGCGCCCGGGTGACCGGCTCGTCAATGCCCATGCTTCCGTCCGGATAGCCTTTCATGATCCCTTCGTTGATCAAGACCTCGGCGGACGCCGCCGCATCCGCTGCCGGAGCGATGTCGGCCGCGGCGTTCAAGAGCAGCGCAAATCCGCTCCGGGTAAGCGGCTCGTCGGCCGACTGCCCCGGCAAGAGCGCCGTCAGTCCGTCCGCGGTAATCTCCTCCGCCTGAGCCAGGCCGGCCAGAGCCAGGATCAGGGCCAAGCTGACCACCAAGACGAGTAGTTTCTTGCGCAAATTCACGACCTCCAAAAGACGTTTTCCTTAAACCGCGTGTTTGCCTACCATTTGACCTTACTACCTCTTTTCCCCACCTCCCCGCTCTAAAAAAGAAACGGCCACCTTTCTTGGTCAGCCGCTTTTCCGAATCATCATGAGTTCTAATGTTATTCGCTTCCGCCACTTGGTTTTCCTGCCGATAAAAACTTTTTTTCACATTTTTATTATTGTAATTTATGGGATAAATGGAAAGCAATTAATAGGAAAAATAACCCTGGACGAATCTTTGTTCCGGATGTTAGTCTATTCCTGACAATCAAATCTTTGTGTGTGGGTGCCCTTGAGGACCAAGGGTGAAAAGGGAACCGGGTGTAAATCCCGGACGGCCCCGCCACTGTGAATGGTGAGCGCTTCCATATGCCACTGGGCCCCCGGCCTGGGAAGGCGGAAGAAAGCGATGATCCATGAGTCAGGAGACCTGCCCGCACGCCGCGTAACATGACCTCCGAGGGGGGGTGCAGGCGTCATGCTCCGTACCGTTTTACCAGAAGGGTGAACGTATGACCCCGGTCTCCGTCGAGACCGGGGTTATGTTTTCGAATGCATCTACTTTAAGATTTCCGGCCGAAGTCGGGTAAATACACTAATGAAGGGGTGAAACACTTTATGCACACTGGCAAAGCCTCCCCCAAAACAGCAGTGCTGACTCTCTTGATTTTCATTTTGGGCCTCTTCCTGCCGCTTGTTCCTTTTATCGTGACCGCCGAAGCGATCGAACAAAGTACTCGGAACGAACTGGTCACGGAACTGATCCACTACATCCAGGACAAATACCAGTCCGGAGAAGACCTGGACGCCCATGCCGCCTATGTACTCTCGCTGGCCGGAGAGAATCCGGACGACAGCAACTGGCAGAGGAACGGCCGTTCCCTGAAAAGCGACATTGAGACGCTGGCCGATCTGTTGGGGGACGGAAGAAACCTGGCCACCTATGTCTTGGCCAACCAGAACGGCGACGGCAGTTTCGGGCCGTACGCCAACGAGTACACGACGGCCCCGGCACTGCAGGCACTTGCGGTCGCCCGGAACGACATCCCCGTTGGGGACGCGGTCTACGCCGAAGTGGAGGAAGCCATCACCAAAGCGGTGCTCTTTCTCCAGGAATCTTACCGTACCCACGGCTACGCCGCCGACACTTTTGGTTTTGATTACCGCTGCGTCGAAGCGTTAGTCACGGCCGGAATTGATTTGGATACCGCAGATTGGCGACAAAACGGCAGCACTCTGAAAGAATCCGTGGTAGAAAACGCCTACCGGGTGGCCGACGAGGCCGGTTCGGTCACCGATGCGGTCTACCTAGCCAAGCATCTGAACGCCCTTTACGCCGTCGAACCCACAGATGCGGCCGTGGATACACTGGCCGAACGCCTGTTGGCGCTGCAACAGGGCGATGCCAACGTAGAAGACGGACTCTTCGGATCCGGAAGCCTTTACGCCGAACTCTTGGTGCTGCGGGTGCTGGGACAGACGGGCAATATTGGCGACGCTGTGCGGCAGGATGATGCGCTGACTTTCATTAACCAGTTCAGATACGAGCATCATAATGTATTTGGTTTCCCCGCAGGTTATGGATGGGGCGGTTTCGGCGGGCCGGAAAGCGACACCACCGCCCAGGTCCTTTCCGTATTCAGTGCATTCACGGTGGATACCGCGGAGTACCAAGACGAGGCCCTGGCCTATCTCAGCGACATCCAGCATCCGGACACGGCCGGGATCCACCATCTATGGGACCGGACTTTCGCCACCGCCGAAACGCTGTTGGCCCTACACTCGCTGGGCCTGGACTGGCAGCAAGGGCAATGGATCAAAGACTCACGCACCAAAACGGTATCCCAGTGCCTGCCGGCCCTGAACGAATGGAATGACGCCGCAAGGGTGGAACGGCTGGCGGACATTCTGGCGAATCGGCAAAAACCAGCCGACCCCGGCCGCGGCTCCTTTGAAAACAGCGTCGACAGTGACATGTGGGCTTTCCTCGCCCTGGGCGAATCCGGAAAGTTGAGTGTTATTAATACGGTGTACGCCCGGGATTATCTCCTCGGCAAGCAGCAGGCGGATACCAGAGAAGAAGATGGTTCCTGGGGCGAAACCCGGGACGATGTTTATTGCCCGGATTTTCTGTCCACCGGCCAGGCCCTCCGGAGCCTGACCTACTTCCCCGGGTACGCGGACGATCAGGACGTCACCGCCGCCATCGAGGCCGGTATCGAGTGGCTGAAGTCCCAGAGCCATGACGACGGCAGTTATTACTTGGATGATCCCCTGGTCGACACGGCCGAACTCATCCTGACCCTGGCCCGCCTAGACCGGGACCCCGCCGGGCCGGAGTGGACCCGCACCGTCGACGGGCAAGCCGTCGGTCCCGTAGACTACCTCCGGAGTCACGCCCACGACTCCGCCAACGTCTTTGCAGCCACCCAAGCCCTCCATGCTCTCCTGGTTGTACCCATGGACTCTTTCGACGGCACCTCCCCGGGCAGTCCGGGAAGTGGAGAGACGGACGTCGTCCTGGTGAGTGTCGCCGTGGTGGGGAAAAACGTCGAACTCCTGTTCCGATCGGTATACGTGCCCCTGACCAAGGATAACGAGTGGGGACTGACCGCCCTTGGCGCCCTGGACGCCACCGGCCTCCCGTACCAGACCTCCGACCGGTGGCGGGGCTTCGTGACCTGTATTGCCGGACAGTGCAACCAGGGTATGGACGGGTGGATGTACAAGGTCAATGGTGTGACGCCCGGCGTGAGCGCCGCCGACAAAGCGGTCCGGGACGGCGACCGGGTCATTTGGTGGTACGGCAGCCCGAATGACCCTGGTCCCGGGGATGAATTGTGGGAGCGGCCGGCTGAAGACCCCGAGGAGCAACCAAAGGAAGAAGAGGACATTCCTAATGGGGATCTTCCCGCCATCCTGAAACCGTCCGCCGTTGCGGAGGAGGCTTTGCGGCGGCTGAGTGAACTCCTGGAAATGCCGGAAGGTGCCGTCCTCGGCCCGGCGGCGGAGGCGGTTCGGGCGGTGGCGGTGCTGGAAAGCGCGAACCCCTTGTCCTGGAAAGCTTGGCGGCAGTTGCGGGAAGAGCTCTCCAGAAACCCGGTCGACCTGACTCAGGAAGTCACCGCGATGGAGGGAGCAGTACTTTCCGATGCGGACGCCAGGATCGGCCTCTCCATCCCGCCGGAGGCACTGGACCGCGATATAACCATCACCATTCGGGAACTGCGCAGGGAGGGCGCCGTGCCCCCGGTGCCCGCCGGCTACCGCCCGGTTTCGGCCTTCTTCGCTCTGGAACCGGGCGGGACCACTTTCAGCCGCCCGGCCACCCTGGCCCTGCGCCTGGCGGTCCCACCGACGGTAAGGCCGGAAAACCTGGTTTTGACCCGGTATGACCGCAAGCAGAACACCTGGACCATCCTGCCCGCGGTGTATGACCCCGCACGGAGGCTCCTGGTGGCCGGGGTGGAGCACTTCTCAACCTTTGCCGTCCTGGGAAGGGAAAGCCGGACCACCTTCGCCGATGTGGGTGCCGATTCCTTCGGGTGGGCCCGTGACCCCGTGGAAGTTCTGGCCGGTGCCGGGATCATCCGGGGTGTGGGCGACAACCGTTTTGAACCCGGCCGCCCGGTGACCAGGGCCGAACTTATCTGTCTGCTGGCCCGGGCGCTGGAGCTGGAGGAAACCCCGGGCTCGGCTTTCACCGACGTGCCGGCCGGTGCCTGGTACGCCGGCGCGGTCAACGCAGCGGCGGGAGCGGGTCTGGCACGGGGATACGCAGACGGCGGTTTCCGGCCGGAGGCGCCGATCACCCGCCAGGAGTTGGCGTCCATGCTGGTCCGGGCGCTGGAACTGGATGACACCGGCTCCGGGGCGCTGACCTTCACCGACGCCGAAGCCGTCGCCGAGTGGGCGAAAAACAGCGTGTCGGCCGCTTCCGCCGCCGGCCTGGTCACCGGTTACCCGGACGGCAGCTTCCGGCCCGGCAGTCACGCCACCCGCGCCGAAACGGCGGCCATGGTGTGCCGGGCACTGATGATCGATCTCTAACAACGAGGGCATTCGACAATAAACCGTTGGGCGGGGGATTCCCCCGCCCTTTTTTTTTCGGCCTTTGGATTGCTCTCTCTGCCGCCCCACTCAGCGCCCCGCTTCCCAGCCGTGCCCCCGGCCCTTGCCCACTTGCCGGCCCAACCGCGCCAACTCTTTCTCCCACCAGGCGAAAGAATTCGGCCCTTCGGATCCCAGCCGGGCTTTTCCAGGGTAAATGTCGTAGTGCCTGCAATACGGGTCCGGGGTCAGGTCGGGCATCACCACGTTGGCGCCGCAGCGTAGGGCCAGTTGCCGCCCTTCGGGGTGCAGAACGCTGACGGCCGTGGTGGCCGGCAGGTGAACCCGGGGGAGCAGTAGGCGGGTCACGGCCAGCACCTTCAGCGTCAGCGCCGGCGACCCGGGCGGCGAACCGGCCAGCGGCGTGTCGGGGTTGGGGATGAACGGGCCGATGCCGGCCATGTGCACCTGGTACCGCTTCAATACGAGCAAATCTGCGGCCAGTGACCCCAGGGACTGTCCCGGCAAACCGACCAAGTTGCCCCCTCCCACTTGGTAGCCCGCCTCCCGCAACCAGACGAGCCGCTTCAATCTTTCCGACAGCATGGTTCCGGGACGCAAGCGTGCAAAAAGCGCCGGGTCGGCCGTCTCGTGCTTCAGAAGGTACCGGTCGGCGCCCGCGGCCCGCAAAAGGCGGTAAGTCTCGCGCGTCATGTCGCCCAGGGACAGCGTGACAGCCACGTCCAGTTCGGACTTGAGGCGTCGGATCAGCCCGGCCAGCGCATCCACCTCATAATGCGGGTCTTCGCCGGACTGGAGTACGATGGTGCGGTACCCTTCGGCCCGCGCCCGCCGGGCCGCCTCAAAGATTTCTCCCGGCCGCATGCGAAAGCGGTCCAGACGGCGGTTGTCACGCCGCAGCCCGCAGTAGAGGCAGTTGCGGACGCAATGGCTGGAGAACTCGATAATGGCCCGCAGGTGTACCGCGTCCCCCAGGTAGCGGGCCCGCGTTTCGTCCGCCGCGCGGAAAAGGGCCGACCGGGTTTCCTCATCTTCGGTCCCCAGCAGGGCGACGATCTCGTCTTTTGACAGGGTGTGGGTGCTTGCCGCCTTGTTCAAAACCGTGGCGATTTCCGGGCGTACGGCGCTCATTCTCTTACGCGGGCCGGTAAACGCCGGGGTATCAGGTCGGCGTCGTGCGCCTCCGGTTCCCGTTCGAGCACGGCCAAGGCCTCCGGGAAGGCGGACAGGGCCCGCCGCAGCACCCCGTGCAGGTGCGCCAGCAGTATACCGTAGTTAACCACGGGCACGTCCGCCTCGCGGGCCTGCATTATCCGGGAAAGCATTTCCCGGCGGTTCAGCATGCAGGCCCCGCAATGGATAATCAGTTTGTAGTCCGGGAGGTTCGCGGGCAGCGGGCCGCCGCCGGCGACGACGTCGAAGTGAAGCTCGCCGCCCACCTCCCGCCGCAGCCACCGGGGGATTTTCACCCGGCCGATGTCATCCGCTACCGGATGGTGTGTACAGGCCTCCGCAACCAGAATCCGGTCTCCCGGCTGGAGCCGTTGCACTGCGGCGGCGCCGGCCGCCAGGGTGGCCAGGTCTCCCTTGTAGCGGGCGAACAGGATGGAGAAGGATGTGAACAGCACCTCCGGCGGAGTGTCGGCGATGGCGCACAGGTAGGCCGAGGCATCGGTAACCACCAGCTTCGGACGGACTGTCATCCGATTCAGGACGTGGCGGAGTTCCCGTTCCTTGACCATCACGGCCACCCCGTCGTGGTCCAGAACGTCCCTGATCACCTGCTGCTGCGGCAGAATGAGTCTTCCTTTCGGAGCCGCCTTATCGATGGGAATCACCAGTACCACCGTATCTCCCGCCGCCACCAGGTCGCCCACGATGGTGGGCAGGTTCCAGTCCCGGGGGGCGTGCCGGATGATTTCCAGCTTCAGTTGTTCCATCCCCCGGCCGGTCAGGGCACTTGCCAGCGTCCACGGCACCGGCAGTGCGGCCGACCAGGTCCAAGATTCCGCTTCCGGGTGCCGGTCGATCTTGTTGACCACCCCGAGCACAGGCACGCCCTGCGCCTCAGCCCTGGCCACGACGCCCAACTCGTGGGTGCCCACGCCCCGGGCCGGGTCGATCACCAGCAGCACCAGGTCGGTTTTCCGGAGTACCTCAACGCTTTTCTGCACCCGGAGACGGCCTAGCTCCCCCGTATCGTCCAGCCCGGCGGTGTCGATGAGCAGCACCGGCCCCAGCGGCAGGATCTCCATGGCCTTGGCCACCGGATCGGTCGTGGTCCCGGGAACGTCGGCCACGATCGCCACTTCCTGCCCGGCCAGGGCGTTGATCAGGCTGGACTTGCCGGCATTGCGCCGCCCGAACAGGGCGATGTGCAGGCGCTGCCCCCGCGGCGTCTGATTCAATCCCGCCACTCTCCCATACCTCCCGACTGAGAAGTGTGATGTGAGACGTGGGAAGTGGGAATTAAGGTGGGAATTCGCCTGAATCGCGAATTCCTTCCAGCCTCCCACCTCTAACCTCTCACCTCATACCTCTCACTTTGCGGCGGCCTCCTAAAAACGCAAATCTCTTTCGCCGCCCCTCACCCGCCGCAACAATTCCTCCAACCGCGCCACCCGCTTCGGCATCTGTTCCCGGTACCGGGCCACGTACTGTTCGATTATCCCCTGACCCACCGCGCGCGTCCGCGGCGAAGCGTAATCCAACAGGTATTCCTGGAAGGTGAGCACCGCGTTGGGGATGCAGAAGTTCTTAACCTGCCCCTTCTTCGCAAAGGTCATGAAGCGGCAGCCGGTACGCGCCGCCCGGTAGCAGGAAGTGCAGAACGAAGGGATGTACCCGTCCCGGCAAAGTTCATGGACAAACGTGTCCAGGGAGCGGGTGTCCCCGAGCTGAAACTGCTGGCGGTCCGGAATTTGCTCACGTTCCATTTGGGTGTATCCCCCGACCGCGATGCGGGAACCGGCGTCGGTCTGTGAGACTCCGAGTCCCATGGCCTCGCGTCGCAACTCCGGATGCTCCCGACAGGTCAGAATCAGACCGGTGTAAGGTACCGCACAGCGCAGTACGGACACGATCTTCTTGAAGTCCTCGTCCCCGACCCGGTAGGGGGACATGGTTGTCAACGGCGTGTTCAAGGCCGGTTCCAACCGCGGGAACGAGATGGTGTGCGGCCCGACGCCGAATTCGCGCTCCAAGTCCAGGGCGTGGTAAATCAGGGCGAGCACCTCGAACTTCCAGTCGTAGAGGCCGAACAGGGCGCCGATCGCAACGTCGTCGACCCCGGCCTCCTGCGCCCGGTGCAGGGCGAAGAGGCGCCAGTGGTAGTGGCCTTTCAACGTGCCGGCGGGGTGCATTCTCCGGTAGGTTTCGTGGTGGTAAGTTTCCTGGAACACCTGGTAGGTGCCGATCCCAACTTCTTTCAGGCGGCGGTATTCCTCCACGGTCAGCGGTGAAGCGTTCACGTTCACCCGCCTGATTTCATTGCGTCCCTTTTTGGTGGCGTACA
>JACUUW010000051.1 GCA_014859075.1 Desulforudis sp. | reverse complement strand
CGCTCTTCCGATCTTGTTTGACCGGTATAGGGGCTTTACAATTGTCGCATCTACGGGCAAATAATAGATTTTCTGAGAAAATTGCCAGGGAGGCGAACTTCTGGTGCCGGACAGGCGTCGAATAGGGTAAGAAGTGACGGAGGTGCTGAGCTTGAGACGACCGGTGATGATCGTGGTGTTCCTGCTGCTGTTGGTGCTGCCCGCGGCCGGAGCGGCGGGGGGTGTGAGCGTGGTCGTGGACGATATCGTTCTACCCTTGGATGCCGCACCGGTGATTGAAGGTGGGCGGACATTGGTACCCTTCCGGGGACTGGCCGAGAGTCTTGGCGTGACGGTGGACTGGAACGGCGCCGCGGGCACGGTGCACGCCCGGGCGCCGGGCAAAACGGTGGAACTGCGGATCAACGACCGGGAGGCGTTGGTGGACGGGCATGCCGTATCCCTGGATGCACCCCCGGTGATCCAACAGAATCGGACCCTGATCCCGTTGCGGTTCTTCGGGGAGGCCTTCGGGGCGACGGTGGAATGGTCTGCCGCCACCCGGACCGTAACCGTGCTGAGTCCCCCGGCCGAGCTGTACGCTCAGGCTTTTTACGCCATCCGGTCGTTTCCCCAGGTGGACCTGATCGGCCGGTTCGACAGTGTCGTCTTCGGGTGGGCGCGCCTGAGGGCCGACGGCGCCCTGGACCTGGAGGGACCTGACTTTTACTGGCCGGCGCCCGCCGGGACGGTGACGCCCGAGACCATCCTGGAAAGCGCCCGCCGGGCCGGAACCGCCCGGTACCTGATGGTCTTCATGGCCGACGGGGAGGGCGAACTGACTACGCTGCTGTCAGGGGCGGACGCCGCCGCGCGGGGGGTACGGGAAATCGCCGACTTCGCCGGGGAGAAGGGCTTTGACGGGGTACTGTTGGACTTTGAGGGTTTGGGGATGAGCAGCACGCCGGAAGAACTGCGCCAAGTCCGGGACCGGTTCAACGCCTTTGTACAGGAAATGGCCGCCGCCTTGCGGCCCCAGGGGATGAAACTGAGCCTGGCGCTGCATCCGCTTAACAGCGCCTACCGGGGATA
Source organism: Desulforudis sp. (assembly GCA_014859075.1). Lineage (GTDB taxonomy): Bacteria > Bacillota > Desulfotomaculia > Desulfotomaculales > Desulforudaceae > Desulfopertinax. The sequence goes on along the minus strand of JACUUW010000051.1, from coordinate 9,738 downwards.
TGACTACCACACGCTCGGCCAGGTGGCCGATGAAATCACCATCATGGCTTACGAGTACCAGGACGCGCGGGCTCCCGAGCCGAACGAAAAAGTACAGGAGGCGGTGCGGCTGGCTTTAGGTGAGGTCCCGGCCGGAAAGCTGGTGCTCGGGATCAACGTCTGGAACGAAACGCCGGAGAGTATCCGGGCCAAGGCCGGACTGGCCAAACGTTACGGTCTACGGGGAGTCTCCCTTTGGCGGCTTGGTCTGCTCGACCCTTCGCTGATCAACCGGCTGGAACAGACCGTGTGTCTAAAACAGAATAAGTTAATAAGTTAGTGCCTGGCACCGATTTATTGCCGATTTATTGGTCTTCGACGATGACGGCGGTGCCGTAAACCAGGATCTCGGCGGCCGTGGCGGCCACCTGGGCGGTGACAAACCGGACCTCGACGACGGCGTTTGCCCCGAGCTGTTCGGCCTCATCCACCATGCGCTTGACGGCGTCCCGCCGGGAAAGGGACATGAGTTCAGTATATTCCTTGATCTCGCCGCCCACGATGTTTTTGAGTCCGGCGAGCACATCGCGGCCGATGTTGCGGCTGCGCACAATGTTTCCGCTGACCATTCCCAATGTGCGGACCACCCGCTTACCGGGAACCTCACGCGTGGTGGTAATAATCACCCTTCATCACCCTCCCGTCTCTTTTCGGTCCACAGGACCAGGATCAGCATTCCGAAGCCGAGCGTGACCGTCGCGACCCCCACGCGCAACAGCAAGGGAATCTCGCTTGCGGTTAGAAACAACCAACCCCCCCAGGTGACGAACCCGCCCAGGATCAGAATGCCGAGCGCAATCATAAAGTAAGATAGGACTCTCATTCAGACCACCTCAAGAAACCGCCACGTGTTTGGCTGTTAAAATTATAACACAAGTGCAAGCGGTAAGTATGTTTTTTTAGGCGTGCCGTGCTTTACCGGACTTGTCCGGGTTACCGGCTTTAAAACCGGTGATCCCAGGAAAACATAGAATTAAAGTTTGATTTGACGCGGACTGATGATGTGTACTATAGTCAAAGAAAGTCAAAGTCTAATCCAAAGTCAACAGCCCGGGGGTGACGGTGTGCCGAACCTTTCCGACTCTATCGCCGAATACATCAGAAAGCGTTTGGCAGAAAGCCCGGACGGCCGCATTGTAATCCAGAGAAACGATCTGGCGGTCCGGTTTCGGTGCACGCCGTCGCAGGTGACGTATGTTTTGGACACCAGGTTCCACGTCCGGGCCGGTTTTCTGGTGGAGAGTCGGCGCGGGGGCGGCGGTTTCATCCGCGTCGTCAAGCTCTCTCTTGCGGATCACATGCTGCTGGTGGGAGAACTTTACCGGCAGGTCGGGACGCACATCGGCGCGCGGGAGGCCCAGGAGATCATCCTGCGTCTGCAGGGCGAAGGTCTGATCAACGACCGGGAGGCCCGGCTGATGGCGGGGGCCGTGGACAACCGGACTCTGTACGCGGTGGACGTTCACTGGCGGAACATGGTCCGGGCCGGAATCCTTAAGGGTATGCTCAGTGCCCTGATGAACGAACGGGCGCTCTAGTTTTGTTTGGCGAGGTAGAGAGGGGGTTTCACCGTGATTTGTGAACGGTGCAAGCAACAGCCCGCCTCGGTGCACTACACCGAGATCATCAACAACCAGAAACGCCAGATGCATCTGTGTGAGGCCTGCGCGAAGGAGGCCCAGAAGGCGTTTGAAGCCGGTCCGACGTTGAACCTCAAGCATTTTCTCGCCGGGTTGATGGGTCCGGCGATCGCCCAGGAAACGCCGACCGACGCGCGGCCCTTCCGGTGCGAGTCCTGTGGACTGACCGAAGAGATGTTCGGCAAGTACGGCCTCCTGGGCTGTGGCGAGTGCTACCGGAATTACGAGCGTTTGGCGCCGCTGCTCCGGCGGATTCACGGTTCGACCCGGCACACCGGTAAGGTGCCCCAGCGTTCTCGGAAGAAGTACCGGTGGGTGCAAGAGGTCGAGCGTCTGCGTGCTGAACTGCAGGAGGCCGTGGAAAAAGAAAAATTTGAACGCGCCGCCGAACTCCGGGATGAGATCAGAGCACTTGAGAGTCGGTTGACCTGAGGAGGGAGAAAATGAGCTTTAAGGAAGCGGTGCAAAACCCATACAGCCCGTGGATGGACGATGCTGCGCCCGAAACGGACGTGGTCATTTCTTCGCGGGCCCGCCTGGCCCGGAGTCTGGCCGACTTTCCCTTCCCACATCACCTGTCTCCGGATAAGGCCGAACGGGTGATCCAAAGGGTCGCTCTGGCGGTCCGGGAAACCGAGTTCAGCGCGCGTTTCGGGGATACCGAAATGGTCAGACTGGCCGAACTGACGCCTGTGGAAAGAGGGATGCTGGTCGAAAAACACCTGATCAGTCCGGATTTTGTAATGAGGAACCACGCGAGCTACCAGTACAAAGGCCTGGCGCTGACCGCCGATGAGCGGCTCAGTATCATGGTGAACGAGGAAGATCACCTGCGTATTCAGTGTCTGTATCCCGGACTGCAGGTCACAGCGGCGGCGCGCGACGCCGACGAGGCCGACACCCTGCTCGAGGAGACCCTCGACTTTGCGTTCTCGGACCGGATCGGTTACCTGACGGCCTGTCCCACCAACGTCGGTACCGGGTTGCGGGCGTCGGTGATGCTGCACCTCCCGGCGTTGGTTTTACTGGGACGGGTCAAGGACATCCTCACCGCCGCCTCCCGGTTGGGTCTGACCGTTCGGGGGCTGTTCGGAGAGGGGACCGAGTCCGTCGGGCACCTTTTTCAGATGTCCAATCAGGTTACCCTGGGCATGAGCGAAAACGATATTGCCAAGAACCTGGATTCGATCACCCGGCAGATAATTGAACAGGAGCGAGCGGCACGGGAACAACTGCGGGAGCAGATGCCCGTGGTACTCCGGGACCGGGTCAGTCGGGCCTTTGGAATCCTGCGCCACGCCTACGTTTTGAGCACCGACGAGGCTATGAGGCTCCTCTCTGACGTCCGCCTGGGGGTGGGCATGGGGCTGATCAAGGGCGTTGCCCCACGGCTCCTCTCGGAACTCATGGTCAAGACCAGGTCGACCTACCTGGCCAAAATGAGCGGGCGGCAGCTCTCTCCACCCGAGCGGGGCGAATTGCGGGCCCGCGTGGTGCGGCAGGCGCTGGGGAATATATCCGCGGACGACGGTGAATGAACAACCGGAATGACTGTCCCCGGAAAAGGACTGTCAAATGGGGATACTCTTTGAACGAAAAGACAATTTGCGGGGAATACCCCGCGAGAAGCATCAGCATAGATATGCGGAGGTGGATACACAATGTTCGGACGGTTCACCCGGCGGGCCCAAAAGGTAATCCTGCTGGCCCAGGAAGAGGCCAGAAGGCTGGGTTACCCCTATATCGGCACCGAACACCTGCTTCTGGGCCTGGTCCGGGAGGGTGAGGGCGTCTCGGCGAAGGTGTTGGCCGAGATGAATATTGACGTGCGCAAGATCCGCGCGGCGATCGAGAAGATGGTGGAACCGGGCCAGGGCGCCGGGGCGGTGGTGGAGGTGTCCTTCACGCCGCGGGCGAAGAAGGTGTTGGAACTGGCCATCGACGAGGCGCGCCGGCTGGGACACAACTACGTAGGTACCGAGCATATTCTCCTGGGTCTGATCCGGGAGGGTGAGGGGGTGGCCGCCCAGATTCTCACCGGGATGGGTGCCGATCTGGAACGGGTCAGGACCCTGGTCCTGCAAATGCTGGGCGGCGCGGGGCAACACGAGGGCGGCCCCGGGCGGACACCGCAGCAGGCCAAAACCAACACCCCGAATCTGGACCAACACGCGCGGGACCTGACCGCGCTGGCCGGGGAGGGCAAGCTTGATCCGGTAATCGGACGGGACCATGAGATTGAGCGGGTGATCCAGATCCTTAGCCGGCGGACCAAGAACAATCCGTGTTTGATCGGGGACCCGGGCGTGGGCAAGACGGCGATCGCGGAAGGTTTGGCCCAGCGCATCAGCGCGGGAAACGTGCCCGAGGTGCTGAACGACAAGCGGGTGATCGCCCTGGATCTGGCTTCGCTCGTGGCCGGGACCAAGTACCGCGGCGAGTTTGAAGAGCGTTTGAAGAAGGTGCTTGAGGAAATTAAAGGTGCCGGGAACATCGTCCTGTTCATCGACGAACTGCATACTTTGGTCGGGGCCGGGGCGGCCGAGGGTGCGATCGACGCGGCCAACATTTTGAAGCCGGCGCTCGCCCGGGGCGAGCTGCAGACCATCGGGGCGACCACCTTGGACGAATACCGGAAATACGTGGAGCGGGATTCCGCACTGGAACGTCGTTTTCAACCGATTACGGTCGATGAGCCGACGGTTGAGGAGACGATCGCCATTTTGCGGGGTTTGCGGGACCGGTACGAGGCGCACCACCGGGTCCGGATCACCGACGAGGCCGTGGAGAGCGCGGCCCGGCTTTCCGACCGGTACATCGCCGACCGGTTCCTGCCGGACAAGGCCATCGACCTGATCGACGAGGCCGGGGCCCGGGTACGGCTCCAGGCGTTCACGATGCCGCCGGAACTGAAGGAAATGGAACAAAAGGTTGAGGAACTGCACAAGGAAAAGGAGGCGGCGGTGGCCGCCCAGGAGTTTGAGAAAGCGGCCCAGTTGCGTGACCAGGAGCAGAAGCTGCGGCGTGAGTTGGAGGCCTCCCAGGAATCCTGGCGCCAACAGAAGGGTGGCGACGAAGTGGTGGTGGATGAACAGGACATCGCGCACATCGTTTCCAGCTGGACCGGTGTTCCGGTGAAAAAGTTGGCCGAGGAGGAAACAGAACGTCTGCTACGGATGGAGGATATTCTCCACGAGCGGGTCGTGGGGCAGGACGAGGCTGTGCGGGCTGTGTCCCGGGCCGTCCGCCGGGCCCGCACCGGTTTGAAGGATCCGCGGCGGCCGGTCGGTTCTTTCATCTTCCTTGGTCCCACCGGAGTCGGCAAAACCGAGCTGGCCCGAGCCTTGGGCGAGGCCTTGTTCGGCGACGAGGACGCACTGGTGCGGATCGACATGTCGGAATACCAGGAACGGCACACCGTCTCCCGGCTGGTGGGGGCGCCTCCCGGTTACGTCGGTTTCGACGAAGGCGGCCAACTGACCGAGGCCGTACGCCGTCGGCCGTATACGGTCATACTGCTGGACGAAATCGAAAAGGCGCACCCTGAGGTTTTCAACGTCCTGTTGCAGGTTTTAGAGGACGGACGGCTTACCGATGCCCGGGGACGTACTGTCGATTTCCGAAACACGGTAATCATCATGACTTCCAATGTCGGAGTCAGCCTGATTCAAAAAGAGGCCCGGATGGGCTTCGTGACCGGTAACGACCAGGCGGCCGGTTATGAACGCATGAAGGAGAACGTGATGGGTGAACTGCACCGGACCTTCCGTCCGGAGTTCCTAAACCGCCTGGACGAGATCATCGTCTTTCACGCGCTCACCGACGTGGAAATTCGACAGATTGCGGAGTTGATGCTCCGTGACGTAGCCCGCAGGCTGGAAGAAAGCGATGTCAAGGTCGAATTCACCGACGAGGTAAAGGACCTGTTGGTCCGGGAGGGCGTTGACGAGAAGTACGGGGCGCGGCCGCTCCGGCGCACCATCCAGCGCCGGGTGGAAGACAGACTCTCGGAAGAGCTGCTTCGGGGCGGCTTTGAACGCGGCGACCAGCTGCTGCTGGATGCCAAGGGAGACGAAATCACCATCCGGGCTTCCAGGTGAAATGCGGGGATACAGCCCATCCCTATGTTCTGAGAAATAAGCACATCAGATGACGGTCTTCGACTTGTGGTCTAGACCAGAAAATGGTATAATAAACAAGAATACAGAATTGAGGAGTCAGAATTCAGAATAAAGGGCCATATTCTGAATTCCGGCCTGAGAGGTTCGTGCCGGCTTCCCAATGCCGATGGTTTTCCGGGATGGCATCCGCTTCCGGTGACTCTCTGTTTCCTATTCTGAATTCTGTATTCTGACTCCTGAATTCTGGTTTCTTATAGCGAGGACTGCCTGTGCGTTGTCGGGAATGCGGTTATCAATCGATACGCTGGTTGGGGCGCTGTCCGGGTTGCGGGCAGTGGCACACCTTCGAGGAAGAGAACCGGGAAAGCGCCGCGGGACTGCTTGCGGGTGAGCCGCCGCGACCCATCACCGCAGTGGCGACGACCGAGGCGCTGCGTTTCACAAGTGGCATTTCCGAGATGGACCGGGTTCTCGGGGGAGGCGTTGTCCCGGGGTCGGTGGTCCTTGTCGGCGGGGACCCAGGCATCGGCAAATCCACGCTGTTGTTACAGGCGGCCTTTGAGGTCGGACGTACCGGGGGGGACTCCCCCGTTCTTTATGTATCCGGTGAGGAGTCGGCACTACAGGTGCGCCTGCGGGCCGACCGCTTGGGTGCTGTGCATCCCGGCCTCTATCTGGCGGCCGAGACCGATATCGAGCGGATCGAAAACCACTGCTCCGAAGTTCGGCCGAGAATGGTGGTGGTCGATTCCATCCAGACGGTGTTTCGTGCGGGGTTGGCGGCTGTTCCCGGGAGCCTGGGGCAGGTACGGGAGTGTACCTTGCGCCTGACGCGCCTGGCCAAGAGCACCGGAATCCCGGTACTGCTGGTGGGGCACGTCACCAAGGAAGGTTTACTGGCCGGTCCCCGAACCCTGGAGCACATGGTGGATGTAGTTCTGTACCTGGAGGGGGATCGGCACCACACTTACCGTGTTCTCCGCGGGGTCAAGAACCGGTTCGGCTCCACGAACGAGATCGGGGTCTTCGAGATGCATTCCGCCGGACTCCGGCAAGTGGAAAACCCGTCCCGACTGTTTCTGAGCGGCAGGGAAGCGCCGGTGCCGGGTTCTGTGGTCGTTTCCAGTGTGGAAGGTACCCGTCCGTTCCTGGTTGAAATACAGGCGCTGGTCGGTTCGTCCGGTTTTGGTTCGCCCCGGCGGTTGACCGCGGGGGTGGACTACAACCGGGTGATCCTGATGACCGCCGTGCTTGAAAAGCAGGTGGGTATGGTGCTCAGCAACCAGGACGTGTACGTAAACGTTGTCGGTGGGGTTAAGATCACCGAGCCGGCCGCCGACCTGGGCATTGCTTTGGCCTTGGCCTCAAGTTTCCGTAATCGGGCTCTGCCGACCCGGGCGGTGGTGATCGGCGAGGTCGGTCTGACTGGGGAGTTGCGGCCCGTACCCGCCCTCGACAAAAGACTGAGAGAAGCCGCCAAACTGGGTTTCGCGAAGGCTTTGTTGCCGAACATGCCCGGAGACGTGCCCGAAGGTTTGGAGTTGTTTGCGGCCGGTACCCTGGCGGAATTTCTGGATGCTTTTCTTACCGGGTGATAATGGGAAGGGGTGGATGCCTTGCTTGACGAGCGTGCTGAAGAACAGCTGCTGAAGGTGTTGCGTACCGTGGCTCCCGGCACCCCCTTGCGTGAGGGGCTGGAACACATCCTACGTTCCGAGAGCGGAGCCCTGATCGTGATCGCCGACCAGCCTGAGGTACTGGAAATCGCGGAAGGCGGCTTTCACGTGAACGCCGATTTTTCACCGGCCAAGCTCTACGAGTTGGCCAAAATGGATGGGGCGATCATCGTGGACAAGGACTCCCGCCGGATTCTTGTGGCGAACACCCAACTGGTTCCCGACCTTGGTATTCCATCCAACGAAACCGGCATCCGGCACCGTACGGCCGAGCGTGTGGCGCGGCAGACGGACGCCCTCGTGATCTCGATTTCCGAGCGGCGCGGGGTGATCAGCATTTACAAGGGGGCCATGAAGTACGTCCTCCGGGACCTGGAGGTCATCTTCACCAAGGCCAACCAAGCCTTACAGACTCTGGAGAAGTACCGGACCGTACTCGACCGGGTCCTGGTGAGCCTGAGCATCACCGAGTTTGAGGATACGGTCACCCTTTTTGAAGTGTGCAAAGTGATCCAGCGGGTGGTCATGACCCTCCGGGTGGTCAAGGAAATAGAAAAGTACATCTGCGAACTGGGCACGGAGGGGCGCCTGATCACCATGCAGCTGGAGGAACTGGTCAGTAATGTGGAAAACGAAGGCCTGATGGTGATCCGGGACTACAATGTCAACCCGGACGAGAAGCCGCACAGGCAGATCCTGAGTATCGTTGAATCCTGGCCGAGTGAAGACCTGCTCGACCTGCCCCTGATTGCCCGGGTGTTGGGCTATTCCGGGGGGAGTGCCATCCTGGAGCAGAACGTTTCACCACGTGGTTACCGGGTTTTGGGCAAGATTCCGCGGCTGCCCTACCCGGTCGTTGAGAACCTGGTGATGACTTTCGGTACCCTGAGCCAGGTCCTGAACGCGTCCCTGGAGGAGTTGGACGAGGTGGAGGGTATCGGCGAGACCAGGGCCCGTTCGATCAAGGACGGGTTGAGCCGCTACTGGAACCAGCTGCTGCAGGAAAGATACCGGTAACGGTCGTCAGTCGTCGGTGGTCAGTGGTAACCTCTGTATTCCTGGAAATCTTAGTGTGGAAACGCCCGGACGCGCCCGGACCCGTGTTTTTGACAGAAATGGCTAGTTTGTGTTATACTGTTTGGATGAGAGGGGTTTTAGGAGGTGGCGCATGTTGTTCAAAATTGGGGATAAGGTTGTCTACCCCATGCATGGAGCCGGAATCATAGAAGCGATTGAAGAGAAAGAGATTCTGGGAGCGCGACAGCAGTACTACGTGCTCCGCTTGCCGATCGGGAATATGAAGGTGATGGTACCCACTTCGAGCGGTAAGAATATTGGTTTGCGGCAGGTTATCGGCCACGAAGAAGTCCAAGAGGTTTTTCATATTCTGAAGGGTGTCAGCACTCAGATGCCGGGTAACTGGAACCGGAGATACCGGGCGAATCTTGAGAAGATCAAGAGCGGCAATATCTATGAGGTAGCCGAGGTTGTGCGGAATCTGGCCCGGAGGGAGCGTGAGAAGGGTCTGTCTTCCGGAGAAAAGCGAATGCTGGAAAGCGCGAGGCAAATCCTGATTAGTGAGTTGGTGTTGGCCACCGAAGTAGCAGAAGATAAAACTCGATCAATATTGGAGGAAATGCTTGCCTGACGCTGGCGAAACAAAACGCCAGCTTTTTTGTATAAGGCCTTTTTAATAATTGTATAATATAGGATAATATAGGTAGCATGGCGATTAAACTCCCGGTATGGAAGGGGGGTGTAAAGTATGGTACGGAAGATCGCCTTTTTCGCCCTGGTCCTGGCTTTCAGCGTGGGCGGCGGTGCCCTTGGGTATTATCTGCTGGTCGGCGAGTACTTCGCGCCAACGGTCGGCTTCGGCATTGCGGGCTTGGCGGTCGTGTTCGGCCTGGTTTTCGGAATCGTCGCCGCGCCCCGGATCATTAACATCAGTAGCTTGTCGGTGGCGCGTTCGGTCGAATACCTGCAGAAAATGCCCATTCAGGATCTTCTTTTCGGTTCCTTCGGACTTATCCTTGGTCTTTTTATTGCCAATCTTGTTGGTTCTCTTCTCTCCGGTTTCGGATATGTCGGCCAGGTGGCCATTGTCATTCTCGCGGCTTTCCTCGGCTATCTCGGGATGGTATTGGCCGTGAAAAAGCGGGACGACATTTTCGGCATGTTCGGCAACATCCCGTGGTTCAGCCGGGAAAAAACGAACCGCGGGGACTCAAAGCTGCTCGACACTTCGGCTATTATTGACGA
>JACUUW010000272.1 GCA_014859075.1 Desulforudis sp. | reverse complement strand
TCTGCGGGGCGCTCACCCTGGCGGCGGCTTCGGGGAAGGCGGGCCAGGGGGTGGCGCTGCTGCGGCAGGGCCAGACGGCGGCGGGCATCGCGGCCGTGGAGCAGGCGGCCGCCTACAACCCGCTCCAGGGCGACTACAACTTCTTAATGGCCCAGATCCGCCAGGCCCAGGGCGATCACGACGCCGCGCTGGCCGAAATCGAGCGGGCCATCCGCAAGAGCCGCTACAACCCGGCCTACTACGAGCTGCGCGCCCACATCCACCACGCCCGGGGCGAGTACGGAGCGGCGGTGGCCGGCGCCGAGGAAGCGGTGGCGAAGGCGCCGCTGAATCGGGATCGCTACGAAAGCCTGGTCCGGATTTATTTCCTGGCCGGTTACGGGGAACTCGGCAGCGGAAACGAGGCCGCCGCCCGCGGGTACTTCCAGGCCGCCCTGGCCGTACCGGAGCGGATGGCCGCGATCACCGAAGGGTTGACCGAAACCCGGGCCCGGCTCTGGTCCGGCAAGAGACTCACGGTTACCCGCGACATGCAGCTGCCGCTCGGGGCGTCCCGTTACTTCCTGGGTGATTTCGACGCCGCGGCCGCCGCTCTGGAAGAGGCGGCGCAAACCAAGGACGAGGCCGCCCGGGGCGAGGCCCTGGCCTGGCTGGCGGCGGTCGCCGGCGCCCGGGGCGAGACCGAGCGGGCGGAGGAACTCCTGGCCGAAGCCGGGGAACTGAACCCCGAGGCGGCCCAGCTCTACGCCCAAATCGGCGGGCTGCCGGTGCTGGCTGCTGAGGAAGAAGAGGGGGAAGGGGAAGAGGTGTAGGTCCGGTTTCAGATCCGGTCCAGGTGGTTCCGGGCCAGGTCCAGCAGCTCCCGGCGGCGTTCGTCCTTCCGGGCGCGGTACTCCACCCGGGCCTCCCGCACCATGGCCGTCGGGAGGCCGTAGGCCTTCAGTTCGGTCTCCAGGCGCCGCAGCAAAACGTCGAACTCGGCGTCGCAACGCGCCTCCAGCGCCTGTCCGGCCTTGAGGTACTTGGCGGCCAGGACCGAGACCGAAGTCTTCAGTTCCCCCGACTTGTGCCGGGCGTACTCTTCCATCCCCATCAGGAGCAGGTAATTGAGCGCGCCCTCGTAGCGCTGCTCCATGCGTAGCGCCTGGCGGTGATACTTCTCCCGCAGGCCGGCCACCGTCACCGCGGACGGCGGCACGTGCGGTCGCGAACCCCGCTCTCCGGACACCGACCCCCCGGCCGGTTCCCCGGCGGGCGGGACGCCGCCCGGCCCCTGTTCTTCCCCGCGCCCGCCGTCCGTCTCTTCGCCCCAGGACGAGCCGTGCTCCGCTTCCCACGGGAAAGCTTCGTCTCCCGCCGCCGTTTCCAGGTCCGCCCGGAGCAGGAGCGCGTCCAGGTCCACTGCGGGCACCGCCTGCCAGAACAGATACCACCCCAGGCCGCAAGCCAGCGCGATCACCAAAAACACCGGCAGGAAGATCTTGATCCTGCGCATTTTCGGAAAAGCCTCCCAGTATACCATGATCACCACGGGCCGGACGGGCTAGCCTCGAGGTCTTTCCGGGAAGGCGCGTAATAGTAATAGTAGTCCTTTTTCCTGATCTTCACCCGGTTCAACACCACCCCGATGATCCGCGCGTTCACCTTGAGCAGTTGCTCCTTGGCCTCTTGGGCGACGTCGATCCGGGTGGAGGCGGCGTTCAGCACCAGCAGCACGCCGTCCAGCTGCGCCGCCAGCAGACTCGCGTCCGTCACCGCCAGGACGGGTGGTGATCCTGATATTGACCTCGCCACTGTTCGCCCTGGCCGGTCTGGTTGGAGTGGTCGATGGGCTGG
>JACUUW010000271.1 GCA_014859075.1 Desulforudis sp. | reverse complement strand
CTAGCAAGTGACAACTCGTCCGTTCTTTTTTTTTGTCTACCGCATATCGGCAAAGTCGTTTGCGGTCTGCGGACGGTTACGTGCCGGCCGGTCCTTTGACCAGTCGGGGGATTCGTGTGATAATAATGGAACACGCCCTCCCCCGGGAGATGATGCCCTTGTGGAGAAGGATAGGACTGTTGATTCCCCCGCGCTTCAGAAAGGAACCCCGGGATGCCGGAAAACGCCCCGACCTGGGCATCGCCCAGGTCGAGGTGACCACCCGCTGCAATCACCGGTGCACGATGTGTCCCGGCACCTTTTACCGCGGCACGCTGCGCAAAGACCTGGACTTCCCGGTATTCGAGCGGCTTTCGGGCTTTTTGCCCCGCGTCTCCCTGGTGTACCTGCAGGGCTGGGGCGAGCCCCTGCTGCACCCCCGCCTGTTCGACATGGTCGCCCTGGCCCGCGAGAAGGGCTGCCGGACCGGCTTCACCACCAACGGTTCCCTTCTGGACGAAAACACGGTCAGGGAGGCCGTGCGCCTGCAGGTGAAGTACATCACGGTCTCCCTGGCCGGAGCCGACGCCGCCACGCATAACCGGATCCGCCGGGGCTCCGACTTCCACCAGCTGCTGGCCGACGTGGCCCGCCTGGTGGAGGTTAAAAAAGAGGCCGGGCGGGAAGACCCCCAAATTCACCTGTCCTACATGCTGAGCCGCGAGTCGGTAACCGCGCTCCCCCGGATGGTAAGCCTGGCCCGCGAACTCGGTGTCGACCGGCTGGTGGCGCCCAACCTGGACTGCCCGATAACCCCCGAAGACGAAAAAGACCGCGTCTTCGACTGGGGTGAGCCCGACCCCGCCCACCGGGCGGCGATCGAGGAAGCCCAGGCCCTGGCGCGGACCTTGAAACTGGAGCTGTCGGTACACCCGCTGCAGCTTACCGACGACGTGCTGGTCTGCGAGTTGAACCCCCTGACGCAGTTCTTCGTCAATGTGGACGGGGAAGTGTCACCGTGCGTGTACACCAGCATCGTGGGCCGGAAGGAATACGACCGTTATTTCCGGGGCGAGCCGGTGCCCACACAGGCCCTCACCTTCGGTTCACTGCAGGAACAAGACATGGAAGATATCTGGCAGGGCGAAGAATACCGCCGTTTCCGCCGCTTCTTCGTCAACCGCCTGCAGAACCACCACGAAATAGTCCGGGAACTCAGCGTGCGGAGTTTCCCGGACCTCAATGAGTTTTCAAGCAGGTTCGACCGCACCTTGGCCGAAAACCCTTTCCCGCCGGTCTGCCGGCAATGCTACAAGGCCTACGGCGCCTGAGGACCCGCCGGCGGCTTCAATCTTTCTCCAGGGTGAGAGCGCCGCGCACGCCGCGCATGTGGAATTCCGCGTCCTGGACTTTCGGGACGTCGCGGTACCAGAAGGCCCCGGACTCGATGCCGCTCTCGCGCAGCGCCTCAATGCGGGGCCCGAGACCCGGCACGCGTTCCAGCGCCGGGGCGACGGCAAGAAAACCCACCACCAGCAGCACGCCGACGGCGAACATTACCCACCTTTTAAGAGTACCCCGGGGCGGGCACCCTAGGTGCCCGCCCGGGGTTTGTCTAGACACAGACAATACCAAGCGCCCCCCTGTGTGGCGTGTGGTTTACATTTGCATGATCTGCTCGGTCAGTCCGGGGAACACCAGGAAGAACATGATGTACGCCATGATCAGGGTCAACACCAGGTTGAACGACTGGCCACAGATGTACAGGATCACCGGCTTGCCGCCCTTCAGGTGCACCGCCAGCTCGCGGAAGTTGGTGGCCAAGCCGATACTCACAAACGCCATGGCGAAGAACCAGCCGCGGAACCGGCTCT
>JACUUW010000270.1 GCA_014859075.1 Desulforudis sp. | reverse complement strand
CCTGGACTATGTCGTGGGGGGAGGTTACATCACAGCAGGATAACTCACGTAACGGCACAACACCCTCCGATTTTGCCCCGACATCCACCAGCACCTCGTCTTGCCCCACCTGGACAATTACGCCCCTGATTACGTCGCCGCTGCGCAGAGATCGGACCTGCGTGGTTTGCAGCTCCTCTTCCGCGTTGGTGACGTCTCCCTCCGCATTGACCTCACCCGCCGGAGTAGTGACGTCTTCCTTGTCTGACATGTCGTGCATGCGCCTTTCAACCTCCTCGATTATCCAATCAGGTGTAGATGCTCCCGCCGTCAGGCCGGCCGTGGTGACGCCTCGGAACCACTCCGGGCGCAACTGGTCTTCGGTTTCGATGTGGTACGTCGGCGTGCCCGTCGAACTACACAGGTTAGTCAACTTCCGGGTGTTTGCACTCACGGTGCCGCCTACCACCACCATCACCTCGACCTGGCGGGCGAGTTCCAGGGCGGCCGCCTGACGCTCCACCACCGCGTTGCAGATGGTGTCGCAAACGGAGACCTCACCCATTTTCCGCCCGAGTTCCTCAACCACCGCTTCCAAGTTGGCGTGGGGCTGCGTTGTCTGGGCCACAACCCCGACCCGCTCATGGAACGGCAGCGCGGACGCTTCGGCCGGAGACTCCACCACCAAGGCCTGACCATTTGTCCAGCCCACGATGCCCTGGACTTCCGGGTGCTCTTTTTCGCCGACCACGATAACCTGAAACCCGGAAGCGTTCAGGTCGTGTGCAAGCTGTTGCGCGCGCCTGACGAAAGGGCAGGTAGCGTCTATCACCTTGAAACCCAACTCCTGGGCTTTCGCCAAGAGTCCGGGACCCACACCGTGGGAACGAATGATGACCGTTCCCGGCGGTACTGTTTCCAAATCGTCGATGACGTTGATTCCCTGCCGGGTGAGAAGGGCTACCACCTGCGGGTTGTGGATCAGCGGACCCAGGGTATAAATCGGTGGAGCAACGTCCCGCGCCGTCTGCAGGGCCAAGTCCATGGCCCGGTGCACGCCGAAACAAAATCCCGCCTTGGCGGCCAACCGAACTTTCATCGCCTTCACCTCTCGCTCCGCTGCAAGGTGCTGATCTCTTTCATGATCAGGTTACTTACTTCTTCCAGTACCTCCTTTGTGGGTCTTACGCCAGCATAGTCAGGAAATTGCATCGGTGTTCCGATACGTACCCGCACTTTACCGAAAACACCCTTGGTGCCGCTTAGGGCAACCGGAAGTATGGGAACACCTCCCTTCAGGGCCAACAACGCCGCCCCGTATTGGGGCTTGAGAAATTCGCCGCCTTTGCTCCTGGTTCCCTCGGGGAAGATCCCTAACACTCGGCCGCTGGACAAGTGGTCCAGTGCGGCGCGGATCGCCTCCCTGTCGACCGTATCCCGGCGTACCGGAAAAGTACCCAGAGCTATGATAATCTGTTTCAGTACAGGATACCGAAACAGTTCGGCTTTCGCCATGAAGTAGACTCTCCTGTAGATGGCACAGCCGATGACCACCGGATCCCAGTAACTGGTGTGATTGGCCGTGACCACGATCCCGCCGGCCGCGGGTAGGTTCGCGGCGCCGTCCACTTCCCAGCGCCGGACGTAACGCAACACTGCCCGGCACAGGTACCAGGCGAACTGGTAGAACATTTAGATATTACCCACCTCCGCCACGATCCTGGCCACCACCTCGTCCACGGTCAGGTCGGTGGTGTCAATGACGGAGGCGTCGGCCGCAACGCGCAAGGGGGCGATGCTGCGGCTGCTGTCGATGCGGTCCCGCGCTTCGATCTCCCGAACCAGTTCCTCCAAGCTTACCTGGTAACCCTGCTGGGAGAGTTCCAGA
>JACUUW010000050.1 GCA_014859075.1 Desulforudis sp. | reverse complement strand
AGGGCGACGCGGGCGCGGGCTCCCGGAGGCTCGTTCATCTGGCCGTACACCAATGCGGCTTTCTCCAGAACGCCAGCGTCCTTCATTTCGTGATAGAGGTCGTTGCCCTCACGGGTCCGCTCGCCAACGCCCGCGAACACCGAGATGCCGCCGTGCTGCTTGGCGATGTTGTTGATGAGTTCCATCACGATAACGGTCTTGCCCACGCCGGCGCCGCCGAACATGCCGATCTTGCCACCCTTCATAAAGGGCACCAAGAGGTCGATCACCTTCAGGCCGGTTTCCAGCTGCTCGACCGAAGTCGACTGGTCGACCAGGGCCGGCGCCGGGCGGTGAATCGGGTAATAGTTTTCACCCTTGATGTCGCCGAGCCCGTCAATGGGCATGCCCAGCACGTCGATCAACCGGCCCAGTACGGGTCGGCCCACCGGCACCGTGATCGGCGCGCCGGTGTCGGTGACCTTGGTGCCGCGCGTCAGACCGTCGGTGGTGGACATGGCCACGGAGCGCACCACGTTGTTGCCCAGGTGCTGCGCCACCTCCAGCGTCAGGTCGAACTTGCGCCCGAACGCGTCCACCTTGTCGGTCTCGATCTTCAAGGCGTTGTAAATATTGGGAACCTGGCCCGGCGGAAACCGGACGTCCACGACAACGCCGATAATCTGGACTACTTCACCTACATTCATTGCGTTCCCCGAACCTCCTCCGAACGTTATTCGAGTGCCGCGGCGCCGCCAACGATGTCAAGCAGTTCGTTGGTGATGCCTTCCTGGCGCAGCCGGTTCATCTGGAGCGTCAGGCGATCGATCATCTCACCCGCGCTCTTGGTGGCCGCATCCATCGCCATCATGCGGGCGCTCTGCTCGCTGGCCTTGGACTCGATCAAACCGTGATACACACTGTTCTCCACATACTTGGGCAGCAGGTAGTTCAGGACTTCCTCGGGGGAAGGCTCGAAAATGTACTCGACCGCCATCTTGTTCTGGTCTTCCTGGGCGGCCGCGGCCCCCTCCTCGTCCTCCGGCGGTTCGACCGGCAGCAGCTTCATCACGGTCGGCTGCTGCACCAGGATGCTTACGAACTTGCTGTAAATCATGTAGACTGCGTCGTATTCGCCGGCGATGTATTTTTCGATCGCAAACCGGGCGATTTCCTGACCCTGCTCAAACCGGATATTCTCACCCAGGCCGATGAATTCCCGGTCCATCTCCCACTCCCGGAAGCGGAAGAAGTTCCGCGCCTTGCGGCCTACGGCCACCAGGTTGAAATCATCCCACTTGCCCACCTCGCGCACGGAGGTGCGCAGGAGGTTGCTGTTGAAGCCGCCGCAGAGACCGCGGTCGGCGGTAATCACGATGTAGCAAACCTTCTTCGGCTCACGCTTCGTCAGCAAAGGGTTCTCGACTTCGCGGGACGCCGAACCCACCCGGCCCAGAACTTCGTGCATCTGCCGGGCGTAAGGCCTGGCGGCGATCACGGTCGCCTGGGCGCGCGCCATCTTGGCGGTGGCCACGGCCTTCATCGCCTTACAGATCTTCTGGGTGCTCTTTACACTCTTGATACGCCGTCGAAAGTCCCGTAGCGCAGGCATACTAACACCTCACCTTCCGCGCCTAACTTTCAAGTCCGTACTGCGTTACAAACATCTGTTTGAATTCCTCAACCGCGGCTTTGAGTTTCGGCTCGGTGTCGTCGGTAATCTTCAGGTCGGTACGGATGGCTTCACCGATTTCGGTTTTCTCCGTCCGTATAAACTTCAGGAGATCAGCCTCAAAGTCGGCCACCTTGTCAGCCGGAAGGCTGTCCAGGTAACCCTTGACACCGGTATAGATGGACATGACCTGGTCTTCCAGCGCCATCGCCATGTACTGGTTCTGTTTGAGGAGTTCCACCATGCGCTCGCCGCGGGTCAGGCGGGCCCGGGTGGCTCTGTCCAGGTCGGAACCGAACTGGGCGAAGGCCGCGAGCTCGCGGAACTGGGCCAGGTCAAGCTTGAGCTGGCCGGCCACCTGACGCATCGCGGCACGCTGGGCCTTGCCGCCGACACGGGATACCGAGAGGCCGACGTTGACGGCCGGGCGGACGCCGGCGTAGAACAGGTCGGGCTCCAGGATGATCTGACCGTCGGTGATCGAGATCACGTTGGTCGGAATGTAGGCGGATACGTCGCCCTGCTGGGTCTCAATCACCGGCAGCGCGGTCATGGAACCGCCGCCCATTTTCTCGCTCAGCTTGGCGGCCCGCTCCAGGAGCCGGGAGTGCAGGTTGAACACGTCGCCCGGGTAGGCCTCGCGGCCGGGCGGGCGCCGCAGGAGCAGGGACAGCTCGCGGTAGGCGGCCGCCTGCTTGGAAAGGTCGTCGTAAACGATCAGGACGTCCTTGCCGCTCTCCATGAACTCCTCGCCCATCGCCGCGCCGGCGAAGGGGGCGATGTACAGCAGCGGGGACGGGTCGGACGCACTGGCCACGACCACGATGGTGTGGTCCATGGCGCCGTGCTCGTTGAGTTTCGTGACCACGTTGGCCACGGTGGACGATTTCTGGCCGACGGCCACGTAAATGCAGATGCAGTCCTGACCCTTCTGGTTGATGATGGCGTCGACGGCGATGGCCGTCTTGCCGGTCTGGCGGTCACCGATGATCAGCTCGCGCTGGCCGCGGCCGATCGGGATCATCGCGTCCACGGCCTTGATGCCGGTCTGCAGCGGGGTGTCCACCGGGGACCGGAACACGACGCCGTGGGCGATCTTCTCAATGGGCCGGAACTTGTCGGACTTGATGGGGCCCTTGCCGTCCAGCGGCTCGCCGACCGGGTTGACCACGCGCCCGATAAGCGCGTCGCCCACCGGCACCGAGGCGATGCGGCCGGTCCGCTTGACCACGTCACCCTCTTTGATGTGCAGGTAGGATCCCAGGATAACGCAGCCGATGTTGTCCTCTTCCAGGTTGAGCGCCATTCCCAGAGTGCCACCGGGGAATTCCAGCAACTCGGAATACATGCAGTCTTCCAGTCCATACACCCGCGCCACGCCGTCGCCGATCTGGATGACCGTTCCGACGTCGGTTACTTCGACTTGTACTTCGTATTTTTCAATCTGTTGCCGGATGATGGAACTGATTTCTTCAGGCCTCAGATTCATACTCCTATGTCACCCCTATCCCACTTTAGTTTCGCGGATGCTGTCCTTCAACCGCTCCAGTTGCCTCTTGATGCTGCCGTCGATGATGCGGTCACCCAGACGGACCTTGAGACCACCGATGATGTCCGGATCAACCTGGTAAGCGACCCGAATCTCCTTGCCGGTCATCCGGGAAAGCACCTGCATGAGGTTGACCTTGTGCACGAGCGGAAGCTCCACCGCCGAGGTCACCTCGGCCTGGACGATGTTACGGGTCTCATTGGCCAGGGCGATATAGACTTCGACTATGCCTTTCAAATAAACCTCCCGGCGGCGGTCCAGGATCAGGCAGATAAAATTCAGAGTGTTCCCGGACATTTGGTCCGCGAAGAGCTCCTTGACAATGGTCTTCTTCAGATCAACCGGCACCTGGGGATTGTACAGCACCTGCTGCAGTTCACGGGATTCGTCCACGGCCTGCACAAAACCCCGCAGTTCGTTTTCGGTCTCCGCAATCTTGTTGTTGTCACGCGCCAGGTCGAAAAGGGCCTGGGCGTAACGCGCGGCAACTGCTCCTTTTAACATGGCAGCTGACCCACCTCTTTAATGGCATCCTGAACCAGGTTGTGCTGCTCGTCGATGGTCAAGCCGTCCTTGACCACCTTGGAGGCGACCAGCACCGCCAGCGACGCCACTTCATTCCGCAACTGGGCAACCGCCTTCTCCTTCTCACGTTGGATATCGGCCAGGGCATCCTCTTTCACCTTCTGGGCATCCGCCCGGGCTTCTTCCAGGATTTTCTGAGCCTGCTCCTCACTGGCCTTGACGGCCCGGTCGACAATGGCCTTGGCCTCGTCGCGCGCCTTCTGCAGGCCGGCATCCATTTCCGCTTTAAGTTCGGCGGCCTGTACCTTCTGGCTTTCGGCCTGTTCAATCTCACCGGCGATGTAGGCCTGCCGCTGCTCGATGATGTTCATCAGCGGCCGGTAGGCAACCAGGCGCAAAACTATGAGCATGAGAAGGAAGTGGAACATTTGCATGAATACTGTGGCGTTAAAATCGAGGGCTACCACTTACTTGTTCTCCTCCTTCCTTGGTGACGTAGGTGACAAAAGAAAGAAGGGCAAGCAGGTTTTAGCCCGTGCCAGAAGACTAAAACCTGCCAAAGACCCTAACTGACTAAACCACGTCAAAAACCGGAAATCCACCGAAAACGGATCTTACAGCTGGCCCATCAGGATAAACGCAATAACGATGCCGATAATGGGCAGCGACTCGATCAAACCAACCGAGATGAACATCATGGTCATAATGTTACCGCGGGCCTCCGGCTGCCGGGCCACGCTCTCAATCGCCTTGCCGCAGGTAATGCTGTCACCGATAGCAGCAGCGGCCGCGGAAATACCGGCGACGATCGCCATGCTCAGAGCAGCAGCAGCTTGTACCTCCATTACTTTCCCTCCTTCCGTTATTTCTTAATGTTTATTTAGTTTTAAACCACCCTCCCGGATGAGGGAAGGGTTTCTACCCTGTACCGCCACCAAACGCTAATGGTCGTCACCTACCGCACTACCCACGAAGGCAATGGTCAGCATCGTGAAGACGAACGCCTGGATCAACGAGATAAATATGCAGAACAAGAGCCAGATCGTTGATGCCAGGAAACCGCCGGCCAGCCACCCCCACCCGGTGATCAAACCAAGCAGGGCCAGGATCATAATTTCCTTGCCCTTCATGTTGCCAAAAAGTCGGAAGGCCAGGGTGATTCCCTTGGCGATGTCTTCGATGATTGCCAGTATTGGAATGGGTGTAATGTAGTGTTTAAACATTTTGGCACCTTTGTACTTGATGCCCCAGGCGTAGATGAGGGTCATGGTGATCAGGGCGAAGGCGAAGGTCGTCTGGATGTCGGCCGTCGGTTTGACGTAAGTGGGCACCACGCCCATCACGTTCATCACCGAAAGGAACAGGAAAAAGGTGACGACGATCGAGAACAAACCGGCACCCTTTTTGGGGTCCATGCTCTGCTTGATCAAGTCCCCCAGGAAACCAAGCAACATCTCGAACAAACACTGCATTTTGGTCGGTCTTCGGATGTTGGCGCCCCGTACGGCCACCCAACCCAGCAGCAGGCAGACGGCCATGGCTACCCAGGTAAAAAAGATGGTGTCGGCGTTGAGTTGGATCGGGTAACCCATGAACTCGCCCAGGTCCCAGTGCTTCGGCAGATGATAGATGTTTAGATCGTGGTGGACTACTTCAAGAAAATTCCCTTCATGTCCGTGTTCTGCTGCCACCGCGCATACTCACCTCCTTCCCTACCAAAGATTTAATTCAATCCTTTGGCCTGATAAGTAAAAAGGTCCCTGATTCCTTCAATCACACTGAAAGCGGAAGGCAACAGAAACCCAAACATCATCCCGAAGAGACTGAACCACCCGGTTTTCACGGCGAAGAAGCAGGCCAAGCCGATGAGCGCCCAGCGCATGCCGTGCCCGATGGAGATGAACACGTTTGCGAAACTGGGGCTGTGCTGGGCGATCAGGGTCATCTTGTCGATACGCAACGCCAGAAAGAAGTTGTTGATGATCGCCACGACCAACCCGGCCGCCAGTCCCCAGAGAAACAGGCTTTCCCGCTCCAAGAAAAGGACGGCCAGCACGACGGCCAGCACGGCCAGGGACTTTTTCAAGGTTCTCTCTACGTGGCTGTAGTACCCCTTTTCGGTCAAGAACCTCAACTCCGGTCATTCTTATCAGCTTCATTCTGGGGAATGAACCACCGAACACTGCGGTAGATGGACAGTGTGCCCGCCGCGAGTCCGGCCAGCACCCCGACAAGCAACAACCACGGGCCGGTTCCCCACAACTCGTCGAGATACCGCCCACCCAGGACGCCCAATACGACGCAGGCGGCAAACTGGAAGGCCAAGGTGGAACCCACCGCGAAGGCGCGCAAGGCCCTGTGGAAGCTCTTCTGGTCATCCACGCGGCACGCCTCCCTTAAAACCGCCGTTCAGACAATGGACCCTTGCTGATCCTACTTCTACTTCTACGGGCAGGTTCGTATTCCTTCCGTTGGATCAACTTTTTGTGCGGTTTGTGACGAAAATTTTTTACCTGAATTGGTCGGGTGGTGCGGTCAACCCGAAATAGGCGGCCAGGAACTGCACGGTGCGGCGGGCGGCTTGCCCGTCCCCGTAAGGGTTGACCGCCTCGGCCATCCGCCGGTAGGCGGCGGCGTCGGACAGAAGCCGCGCCGTTTCCCGCCGCACGTCTTCTTCCCGGAGGCCGACCAGGCGTACGGTGCCCGCTTCGACCGCCTCGGGCCGTTCGGTTGTGTCCCGGAGTACAAGCACCGGTTTGCCGAGCGCCGGGGCCTCCTCCTGCAATCCGCCGGAGTCGGTGAGCACCAGGTGGGCGGCCGCCATCAGCTTGACGAACGGGAGGTAGGGCAGCGGGTCGGTGAGGATTACCCGCTCTTGGCTCCCCAATTCGTCGCGTACGGCCTCCTGAACGGTCGGGTTCAGGTGCACGGGAAACACGGCCAGGGTGTCGGGGAAATCGTGGAGGATGCCGCGCAGCGCCCGGTAGACCCCGCGCAGGGGGGCGCCCAGGTTCTCCCGGCGGTGGGTGGTCACCAGGAGCACCCGGTACCGGGAAAGGTCCACGGAGGTCAGCTCGGGTTCGGTAAACCGGTAGTCGCGGCGCACCGTCGCCAGCAGGGCGTCGATCACGGTGTTGCCGGTAACCGAAATCCTAGCGGGCGGCACGTTCTCGGCCTCCAGGTTCGCCCGGGCGCGGGCCGTGGGGGCGAAGTGCAGGTCGGCCAGCACGCCGGTCAGATGCCGGTTGAGTTCTTCGGGGAAAGGGGAAAACTTGTTTTGTGTGCGCAGGCCCGCCTCCACATGCCCGACCGGGATTTGCAGGTAGTAGGCGGCCAGGGCGCCGACGAAGGTGGTGGTGGTGTCGCCGTGGACCAGGACGCAGTCCGGAGCCTCTTTCCGGAAGATCTCCTCCAGGCCGCGCAGGGCCCGGGCGGTGATGTCGAAAAGGGACTGGCCGGGGCGCATAATGTCCAGGTCGTAGCCGGGGGCGATGCCGAACAGGTCGAGCACCTGGTCCAGCATTTCGCGGTGCTGGGCCGTGACCACCACCCGGCAGTCGAACCAGGGGGTGTGTTCCAACTCCTGCACCACGGGGGCCATCTTGATGGCTTCGGGGCGGGTGCCGAAGACGACTAATACCTTCTTCATAGTGCTCCTTAGGAGACCGTTGATATGGGATGTGCGAGGCGGTCTTCTCATCGCCTTCCTCGCCATGCTCGTTTCTGAACGGTTTCTTAAACTCACTGCTGGGCGATGGTGCCGCCGGAAAAGGGGACACGGCGGGAAACGGGGATAGGCTACTTTTTCTACAGGAAAAAATGGCGCGTCCGTCTTAGTAACCAGACATCCAAGGACAACAAGTCCACGTTATGAACCAAGGTAACGTCGGAAAACAGTTGCCTGTCCCCCTTTCCCGCCCGCTGCCGGCCGGAATCCTACAACGGGTACTCGGCGCAAAGTTCGACGACCATGGCCTTGGCCCGGGCGTGGGCGTTATCGTCCTTGGGGTTGTCCAGGGTCAG
Organism: Desulforudis sp.; assembly: GCA_014859075.1. Taxonomy (GTDB): domain Bacteria; phylum Bacillota; class Desulfotomaculia; order Desulfotomaculales; family Desulforudaceae; genus Desulfopertinax. The sequence continues at coordinate 3,507 of JACUUW010000050.1, read as the reverse complement.
GGCCATCACCTCGGCGATTCGCACCATGGCCTCCCCGGTCATCCCCCGGGTGGTGACGGCCGGTGTGCCGATCCGAATGCCGCTCGTGACCCGCGGCGGCTGGGGATCAAACGGAATCATGTTCTTGTTCACGGTAATGTCCACCAGGTCCAGGAGGTCCTCGGCCTCGCCGCCGGTCAGGCCCTTGCTCCGCAGATCCACCAGCATCAGGTGGTTGTCCGTGCCGCCGGACACCAGGTCGAAGCCGCGCTCGTTCAGGGCGGCGGCCAGGGCCCGGGCGTTGTTGACGATCCCTTCCTGGTAGGTCTTGAATTCCGGACGCTGGGCCTCGCCCAGGGCGACGGCCTTGGCCGCGATGACGTGCATCAGCGGACCGCCCTGGATACCCGGAAATACGGCCTTGTCGATGGCGGCGGCGTGCCCGGCGGTACACAAAATCATCCCGCCCCGGGGGCCGCGCAGGGTCTTGTGGGTGGTGGTCGTGACCACGTCCGAGTAGGGGACCGGGTTCATGTGCAGCCCGACGGCCACCAGGCCGGCGATGTGCGCCATGTCGATCATGAGCAGGGCGCCGACCGCGTCGGCGATTTGCCGCATCTTCGCGAAGTCGATTTTGCGCGGGTAGGCGCTGGCCCCGCCGATGATGAGCTTCGGGCGGTGCTCAAGGGCGATTTCCATCATCTGGTCGTAGTCGATCCGGCCGGTCGCCTCTTCGACCCCGTAGGGCACGTACCGGAAGTAACGGCCGGAGAAGTTGATCTTGGCGCCGTGGGTCAGGTGTCCGCCGTGGGCCAGGCGCATGCCCATGATCACGTCGCCCGGTTCGAGCAGGGCGAAGTACACGGCCATGTTGGCCTGGGCGCCCGAGTGCGGCTGCACGTTGGCGTGTTCGGCGCCGAAGAGCGCCTTGGCCCGGTCAATGGCCAGGCTCTCCGCGATGTCGACGTATTCGCAGCCGCCGTAGTAGCGTTTACCGGGGTAGCCTTCGGCGTACTTGTTGGTCATTACCGAACCCTGGGCCTCCAGGACGGCCCGGCTCACGAAGTTTTCGGAGGCGATGAGTTCGAGTTTGACGTGCTGGCGTTCCACCTCCAAGGCGATGGCCCGGGCGATTTCGGGATCGACTTCGGCGAGGGGGCGGGTCCAATCCATTTACGCTAACTCCTCCTTGCGCCGTATTTTTCTTCGACGGCGGTGATCTTGTCGACCCGGCGGGCGTGGCGGCCGCCCTCAAAACCGGTCTCCAGCCAAACGGCCACGATTTCCCGGGCCAGACCCGGGCCGACGATCCGCTCACCCAGCGTCAAGACGTTCGCATCGTTGTGGGCCCGGGAATGGCGGGCGGAAAAAGTATCACTGCAGACAGCGGCCCGGACTCCCGGCACCTTGTTGGCCACCATGGACACCCCGATGCCTGTGCCGCACAGCAGGATGGCCCGGTCGTACTCCCCGCCGGCGACGGCTTCGGCCACCGGCAGCACCACGTCCGGGTAGTCGACTGAATCCTCGGAAAAAGTACCGCAGTCCTGGACCGCGATCCCCCGCGAGCGCAGGTATTCAAGTACTTCCTGTTTCAGTTTGAAACCGCCATGGTCACTAGCGACAGCGATGCGCACGGTACCGGACTCCTTTCCGGATTGTCCAACATAATTCAACTTCGGTCACTTCTACGTCCCCCGGATGATTTCCTTCCGGAGGAGCCGGTTATTCCCCGGCGAACGCTTCCCGCCAATAACGGGCGAGCGCCGCCGCCACCAACCCGCGCAATCGTGAGGCATACTCGCGGTAGACCGGAAGCGGCCGGCCCAACGGGTCGTCCAGGTCACCGGTCCGCCCGGCGTAGTCGCCCAGGATGTGCACCTTTCCCCCGGCACCGGGCACCAGGGCCAACACGTGTTGCCGGTGGTCGGCGGTCATTGCAAGCACGAGGTCCGCGCTCTCGACGTATGCGGTGTCAAGCATTTTCGCCCGGTGTTCCCGCGCGTCGATTCCGGTTTCGGCCAACGCCTCCACGGCCTTGGGGGTGGCTGGCGAACCGGGCAGGGCGAACGTGCCGGCCGAACACACTGCTATCTTTTCCCCGTATTCCTTGCGGACGATGTCCCGCGCGATGGCCTCGGCCATTGGCGAACGGCAGGTATTGCCGGTGCAAACGAATAGTATGGTCTTCGTTTTCATCCCTGTTCCTCTTAATTATTCCTCTTCTTATTATTCCTCTTCCTCTTGTTGTTCTCCGCCGGCGGTGGAGCAACCGGTCTCTACAAGAGAAGGCGGACGCCCACTCCAATTAGAATCAGGCCTCCGAGCAGCTGGGCCCGGGTCCCGACCCAGCCCTGCACCCGGCGGGCGAGCAGGAACGCGCCCGCCGACATCAGCCCGGCCACCGCACCGATCACCAGCGCGGTCACAAGCAGGGCGGCGCCGGCCGTGCCGAGCGTGAAACCCACGCTCAGGGCGTCCATGCTGACACCGCCCGCCAACACCACCAGCCCCAGGAAGCCGTTGACAACGGTCCCGTCCCGGAAGGGATCGTCCTGATATGATTCCCAGACCATCCGCGCCCCCAGGTAGAACAACACGGCGGCACCCAGGTAAGCGGCGTACCGGCCGGCCAGACGGCCCAGCAGTTCGCCCACCCACCAGCCGCTGATCGGCAGGATGACGTGGAACACCACGATCAAACCGACCAGGATGACGGCCCACCGGCGCCGGAAGCCACCTAGTCCGAGCCCCAGACTCAGGGAAAAGGCGTCGGTGCCGAGCGCGCCCGCCAGCAGCAGGATCGTACCGAGACTCACGACTCATCTCCCACGGTGATAATCCGCCCGGCCGCTTTGCGCAGCCGGTTCAGCACGGCCCGGCCCAGACCTTCCGGGGGAAGCCCGGCGGCCAGGATCAGGTCCACCCCCAGGCGGTCACACTCCCGCAAGGCCCCGTAAAGCCCGGCGGCGACGCTCTCCGGTGCGCCGCTTGCACCACAGACCACTACCCGGTCCTCCGGATAGTCGTCCGCCTGGTCGCCGGGGGCCAGGATGACGGCACTGCGCCCGCCGGCGCGGGCCTCGGCCGCGAGGGTCCGAATTCGTCCCGCTACAGCCGGGGGAGGCCCCTCCACCAGCCAGAGCGGGGTGCGGGGGGCATAGTGCCGGTACCTCATTCCCGGGGCCTGCGGCCGCCCGGCTGCTTCGTCGGGATGCGGGAGGACGTCCCCCAGGACCGTAGCGAGTTGTTCCGCGGTAACCCCCCCGGGACGCAGAATGACCGGCGGCGAAACGGTGAGGTCCAGGACGGTCGACTCCACCCCTAACGGGGCGGGGCCGCCGTCCAGTACCGCCTCGATATTCCCGCCCAGGTCGTCCAGGACGTGGGCGGCCGTCGTCGGGCTGGGGCGGCCGGAGTAGTTGGCGCTGGGCGCGGCCACCGGCACTCCGGCCGCCCGGATCAGAGCCAGGGCCACCGGGTGAGCGGGAATCCGCACGGCCACCTTGTCCAACCCGGCGGTCACCA
>JACUUW010000049.1 GCA_014859075.1 Desulforudis sp. | reverse complement strand
GCGAGGTTTACTACAATGGCCGGTGGCACCTGTTCGACCCCGACCATGGCCGGTATTACTTTGACGATGATACTGTGGCAGACTACCAACACCTCAGCAAAAACCCTCCTGATGACATAAACCATTCATGCTTCAGTGGCACGTTGAATGGTTGGATAAATGTTAGCAGACCGCCACCTGACATTGAGTTGGGGGAATAGAAAAAGCACGAGACCGACAGTGCTCGGGCTAGAGCATTGAGAAGTGAGACAGCAGCCCTGGTCCTTGTCGCTTGAACATGGCCGTCTGGAACCGCAGCTTAGCATCCGCGATAATCTACCACTCTGGCAATTTAAAGCTGTTGCAGGATAGGTCGAATTTCCCAAAACAAAGGTGAATAATTATGGCTTTGGTACCATTGACTGGGTAATGGTATTTATTTATATTTATACTTGTACTGTAACCTAGCCTTTGTTTAGTAAAGCAGGTAAAGATTGGTTATTAAAATTTAATTTGAGCAGCGGGGAGCTTTTTGTCGCTTCAACATTATGTTAGTAAAAAGCAGGAAAAAGAAGCCAGAAATTGTCCAAGAAGCACACGTGTACTAAGCACTTGTCAAAGAGACGTTAAAGTTCGTAATCGGCAGCTAAGGTTGCGAGCCGATGAGGCACCTAGCCGATAAGTTTTCTTAAAGCCAGGATTTTGGATTGGGTGTTTGAGTTCGCCGAAAGGAGGTGATATAAGATGCTGAAGTTGTTCGAAAGGCTGTTTAAGGAGGAGGAAGGCCAAGGCTTGGTGGAGTATGCTCTCATTTTGGTGCTGATCGCTATCGTGGTCATTGCAGCTTTATCGTTCCTAGGTGGGAAAGTGAATGAAACGTTCAATAATGTAGGTACTACTCTGGACTCAGCAGTGTAGAACGCTAGCAGATTGGACGAGCCTCATTGCCGGTCCGTTGGGGCCGCGCAATGAGGCCATCCATCAAGCATCAGAATTTGCCTATGACCAGTTCGTAACGCAGTCAGGGGAAGAATCAGGATGCAAGACCTGATGGCACCAAAATGTGCAGCTTGCGCTATGAAGCAGGTTGTGTGCAAGTAGAGGATTAGTTCAAGTATGTTGATCGACATAGCGGTCGTGGCACTGGTAGCGTTGGCGGTTGTTTGGGATATCAGGATCCACAAGATCCCTAACTGGCTGACGTTTACGGCCGTAGCGGCCGGGGTGGGTCTCAACATGTGGCAGGCGGGCTTCTCCGGGTTGGTGGTCAGTCTACAGGGTTTGTTGGTTGGTTTGGCGGTCTTTCTGATTCCCTTTGTACTGGGCGGGATGGGTGGCGGTGACGTGAAACTGATAGGTGCAATCGGTGCCCTGAAGGGGTGGGTGTTCGTGCTGCATGTCGCTTTGTTTACCGCGCTGTGGGGCGGGGTGATCGCCCTGTTGGCGGTTGTAATTACTAAGCAGTTCAAGGTACTTCATGACTTTGGAATAGGATTGGGTCTTTTCGTCTGGACTAGCGGGAAGATTGGCGTAGAGTCTATGCTTCCTCACGAAAAAAGTGTTTCAGAAAATCAACGGTTGGTAGTTCCCTATGGCATAGCCATTTTTGCGGGAACTATTTCGGCGTATTTTGTTAACTTTGTAAACGTGAAAATTCCAGGGTAGGTGAGGGTTCGTGCGATATGGGATTGGAAAAAGAGACTTAAAGGGTCAAGGCGGCCAGTCAGCCGTAGAATTCGCTCTGATCCTTCCCGTCCTGATTTTAATAGTTTTAGGAATCATCGAATTCGGCTGGTTGCTTAACAGTAAAATCACCCTTACTAGTGCATCACGCGAGGGAGCCCGGGTTGCGATTGTCACGGATGATGAAGATAGGGTAAAAACAGCGATAAAAAATCATGTTGAAGGGTTGTCCGGGTTCAAATTCAGCGGTGCCTATTATTATGAAAGCAAGTCTGAGCTAGACGCCGTCAACGATTTACCCAAGTATGATGCTACGGGCAATTTGACCGACAACGTTGCCGTTGCCGTTGAGTCTCAAGAGGTTACGTTTGAGGACAATGGCGAAGAGATGACGGAAGTCCAAATTATCGTGCATATGCGAGGATTCATGAAACCGCTGTTAGGTCTGCTGGTGAGTGACCCTAGTGAGTTGCGTTGCCAGGCCACGATGAGGAAAGAGTAGGGAGGGCGTTCGGAATGTTGCCCAAAAGGGTCCTGAGAGACGAAAACGGCGCGGTATTAGTTCTGGTTACGGCGATGATTATTGTCTTGTTAGGTTTTGCCTCCTTCGCCGTGGACGTGGGTGCGGCTGCCGTGGAGAAGCGGAAAATGCAAAACGCTGCAGACGCCGCTGCACTTGCCGGAGGGATGGAACTGCCGATAAATTCCTCGCTTGCTCAGGATAGAGCCGTAGAGTACGCCACGAAAAACGGCGCGGATTCAACACAAGTTGTAACCAGTGTTTCCGAAGACAAAAGCACGATCACCGTTTCGGTTGGCAAGGAACACGACTTTCGCTTCGCCCGGGTGTTAGGGTTCCATAAGGTGGATATCAAGGCGAAGGCGAAGGCCAGGGTAGCTCCGGCAACCGGGGTCTTGGGATGCATTCCGTTTGTGTTAAAAGACCAGGAACTAGAAGTGGGCCAAGAATATAAACTGAAGCTCTTTCCTCCTGGAGGCGGAGAAGACAATGACGGTAATCCGTTTGTTATTTACTTAGGCCCAGGCAACTTCGGCTGTATTGATTATAATAACACACCGGAAGATGACGATCTAAAAGACCAGAACTTTCTTAACAACTTGAAGTACGGCTATCCGGGGCTTATCAACGTGGGGGACGAATTTAAACCCCTGACAGGTAACCGGTCGGAGTTAACCAAGGAAGGCGTAGAGTACAGAATTAGCGAGGGTGGGGACGCGTTAGTAGTCTACATACCTATGGTAACAGGTTTTCCAATATCTGGAGCAAGCGACATGTTTACGGTCGTCGGATTTGCTGCTTTTGAAATAAACTCATCAAAACCGCCTGGAGATGGTAACCAAAGTGAAGTGCATGGCTGGTTCAAGCAATATGTTTTACCAGCTGACAATGATGAGACCTTGAAGGAGTATGGCGTTCTTGGGGTCAAGCTCGTGGATATTGACAGTTAAAGGAGGGAGCAGATCAAATGCCCAACTGGTTGAGCCGCCGCGTACTAATCATTGCACTTCTGCTGTCCATTGCCGCCGCCGCAGCGGCCTATTATTATCTGTCGACATCCTTTGAGCAGAAACCGGTCAATGTTAGGACAGGCGAGACCATGGAAATTGTCGTCGCCGTACAGGAGATCCCGGCCCAGACACGAATAACACGGGAGATGGTAAACATCCGCAAGGTGCCTGTCCAATACGCGCAGCCGGGGGCTGCAATATCTGTAGACCAAGTTGCCGGTAGGATTGCTATTGTCTCCATCTTGGGCGACGAGCAGGTTACGACAAGCAAGCTGGCCGGGGAAGGAATGCCGAAAAAGCGCCTGTCTTACAACATTCCCGAGGGGTACCGCGCCATCACCATCCCGGTGAACGAGATCAAAGGCGTGGCCGGCTTTCCCACCGTGGGTGACCGGGTGGATGTACTTATTTCCCGCGGAACTCCGGTTGCCACGCAGACGCTGCTCCAGAACGTCGATATCCTGGCCACCGGCAGCGTGACCATTCCGCAGGACGACGGTGAGCAGCGCGTGGTGCCGACCTTCACCCTGAGCGTAACGCCGCAACAGGCGCAGATCATCACCCTGGCCGAAAAGACGGTGGACGTCCGGCTGATCCTTCGTTCACCGGTTGACGAGGAAGTGGTTTCCATACCGCCGACTACCGAGCTCTAAGGAGGTTATTACCGTGCCGGTTGCCGTAAGAACACTGATAGTACATTCCGATCCGCAGGCGGTAAAGGAAATCACCGATTGGTTCGCCGAGGTTGAGGATATCGAGATCGTGGAGAGTACCAACGTACCGAGCAGGGTGCTGTCGCTGGTTAGTGAGCACGAGCCGGACGTCGTCATAATGGACGACCGGATCCCGGAAGCTTACGAGCTCGCCGAGCAGATCGGCAGGGAATTCATCAACTCGGTCGCGGTAATGCTGGGCAGCCCGCCGGCGGAGGAGGCTTACCGCAAAGGGCTTCAGGCCGGCGCACGCGAGGTGGTGATGCAGCCGTTCCGGCCGCTGGATCTGGCCGACGCCCTCTACAAGGCGCACGACTACGTCCGTAAGCGCCGCCGGATAATCCCGAAGTTTGTTGAACCCCAGCAGGAGGCACCGCGCGCCGGCACCAAGGTGATTACCGTGTTCAGCACAAAGGGCGGGGTGGGCAAGTCCACCATCTCCGTGAATCTGGCGGTGGCGCTGGCGCTGATAAAGGGACGGAACCGGGTGGTGCTGTGGGACCTGGACCTGCACAACGGCATCGTCAACGTGGCCACCAACATTGTGCCCAGGCGGCCGATCACCGACTTGATCAACGAGATCCAGTACCTGGACGCCGAGATGATGGAAAGCTACATGGAGACCCACGGCTCCGGCCTCCAGGTGTTGTGCTCGCCTTTTACCCCGGAGTTTGCGGACTACGTTTCCGGGGACCATGTGCGGCAGATCCTCAACGTGCTGCGGGAGAGCAAAGATTACGTGGTCATCGATACGTCGTCGTTCTTTCACGACCCGGTAATGACCGCAATGGAGGAGAGCAACTGGATCCTGCTGCTTGGCTCCCTGGATCTGGCCTGCGTCAAGAACCTCAAGGCTTCCCTCATGGTAATGGATTCGCTGCAGTACAGCCGGAGTAAGATCAAGCTGGTCATCAACCGGGGGAACATGGAGTTTGGGGTACTGCCGCGTGACGTTGAGGCGACCTTGAGGCTGCCGATCTTTTTCAGCGTCCCGTCGGAGGACAAGGTCGCCATGGCGGCGTTGAACGAGGGGGCGCCGGTGGCCCACACCTACGCCAAATCTGAACTGGGGCGTGCGTTTGGTGAAATGGCCGAGCTTACGATCAGTAAGTTTGAACGGGAGGCGCCAAGCCCGGCCCCCGCGAAAAAATCCGGGCTCCTTGGGTTGCGCAAGCGGGCCACGGTGGAGGGATAGAGAGTGTCACTGAGCAAGCGACTGAACGGACGAATGGTGAGAGTGCCCCAGTCAGAACAGCCCGGATCACCGGCCGGAAAGGCTGAAGACAGAGCCAAATCCCGAGCTATTCTGGAGCTGAAAGACCGTGTCTTACGGGAGACCATCGAGGAATTGGGGGGTGATGTCGACCTCAAGCAGGTGGTGCACGGCGACCGGAGAGAGTTTAAAAACCAGGTGGAGGACACCCTGAACCGTATTCTCCAGGAAGAAGACGGGGTCTTTCTCAATCGGAACGACCGGGAGTGCGTGTTGCGCGAGGTCACGGACGAGATTGTCGGTTATGGCCCCATTGATTTTCTGTTGCACGATCCTGATGTCTCGGAAATAATGGTGAACGGCCCGAATCAAGTTTATATAGAGCGAAAAGGCAGGCTCTCTAAGACCGACATTAAGTTCCGCAATGATGCCCACGTTTTACACACTATCGAAAAGGTCATCCTACCGCTGGGCCGGCGCCTTGACGAGGCTTCTCCCCTCGTGGATGCCCGCCTGCCGGACGGTTCCCGCGTGAATGCGATCATTCCGCCGCTGGCCATTAAAGGCCCCACTCTAACCATCCGTAAATTTGCCGAGGACCCGTTTACCGTGGAAGACCTGATCCATTTCGGCACCTTGTCCACGGAGATCTCGCACTTCCTGCGGGCGTGTGTGCGGAGCCGGATCAATATCATCGTGTCCGGTTCCACCGGTTCGGGTAAAACCACGGTACTGAACGTATTGTCGGGTTTCATTCCGTCGGATGAACGGATTGTCACCATCGAGGATGCCGCCGAACTGCAGTTGCGCCAGGAACACGTGGTGACCCTGGAAGCCCGGCCGCCGAACCTGGAAGGGCGGGGCCGGATTACGATTCGCGATCTGGTCATCAACTCCCTCCGGATGCGCCCGGACCGGATCGTGGTCGGCGAGGTGCGCGGCGGTGAAGCTTTGGATATGCTTCAGGCCATGAACACCGGTCACGACGGTTCGCTGACCACTGCGCACTCCAATTCCCCGCGGGATACGCTCATACGCCTGGAGACCATGGTCTTGATGTCGGGGGTGGAACTGCCGGTACGCGCCATCAGAGAGCAGGTTGCCAACGCCATCCAGTTGGTCGTGCACCTGAGCCGCTTCAAGGACGGATCGCGCCGGATCACCCACATAACCGAAATCGTGGGGCTGGAGGTCGATACCATCAGTCTGCAGGATATTTTTGTTTTCGAACAGCAGGGAATTGACGAACACGGGCGCATTGTCGGCCGCCACCGGCCGACCGGGATCGTGCCCAAGTTCATGCCCGAACTGGAGCAGTCGGGCAACCATATTCCCGTGGAAGTCTTCCGTTTTCCTCCATTCAGCGGCGTGTCCGCCAAGCGCTTCGCCCCACAACAGGGAGGCTAGTTTCGTATGCTCATCGTGTTGACGATCCTGGTCTTTTTGTTGACACTGGGCGTTTCGCTGGGTGTGTATGCGGCGTTGCGCGGACGGCGGGCCACCATTGAGAACCGCCTGCGCCGTGTCATTCTGGACCCTTTACGCCGGGAAGAGACTACGGAGGCCGTCTTCGTTTCCGGTGCCGACCGCAAACGGCGGAAGAGGCGCCAGGCCAAAGGGTGGCGGTTGTACGTCTTCCGTTTGGAAGAGAAGCTGTTGCAAGCCGGGATCCCCTTGCGGGCAAAGGAATTCGGCCTGATTGTCGGCGGCGTCGTGGGTCTGGCGGCGGGAATCGTTTTTCTCTTGACCGGCACACTGCTGCACGTTTTAGTGGCGCTGGTCGTGGGGTTGGCCATGCCGCTGCCCCTCGTCAATATACGGATCGGCATGCGCCAGCGCCTGTTGAACAACCAGATCGCCGACATGATTCTGCTGATGGCCAACGGTCTGAAAGCCGGTCATGGTCTCATGCACGTGCTGGAAGGGGTGAGCCGGGAGGTACCGCCCCCACTCGCCGAGCACCTGAAAACGTTGCTGCGCGACACCGTGATGGGGATGCCCATGGAGGAAGCGCTGGTGAAGCTGGAACAGCGGGCCGGCGACGAAGACCTGAGCCTAGTCATTACGGCCATTTTGATTCAGTACCAGGTGGGGGGGAACCTGGCGGAAATCCTGGACAATATCAGCTTCACCATCCGGGAGCGGGTGCGTTTGAAAAGCGAAATCCGGGCCCTTACCGCGCAGGGGCGGCTGTCCGCCATCATTATCTCCTTGCTGCCCGGCGCCATGGCCTTGTTTTTGTACGTTTCCAATCCCGGCTATCTAACGGAGTTGTTTTCCGGCCCCGTGGGCTGGATGATGGTCGGGGCGGCGGTTTTATTCCAGATGCTCGGGGTCATCTTCATCCGGCGGATCGTAGACATCAAGGTCTAGGAGGGCCGAACGTGTACTACACGCAGATTTTCCTGATCGGCTTCATCACTTTCGCCGGCGTGCTCCTGTTGAACACACTCACGGTGGACTCAAGGGCCATAGTGCGCCAGCGTCTCGCCGCCATCGCCCGCATTCGGGGCGTGGCGATTGTTGAAGGCGACCCCTTCAGTCTGCCGTTCAGGGAAAGGGTCATCCGGCCTTTTCTGGAGAAATGCGGTCGATTGGTGGGCCGCCTGGCGCCGCGCGCGGTGCACCTGAGCATCGCGCACCGCCTAATGCAAGCCGGCCACCCGTACAGACTGCAGACCACCACCTTTCTGGCGATTCTGGCGCTGAGCACCATAATTCTGCCGGGATTAACCGTGTTTGTCGGATTGATGCTGGGCTTGCCGGTGCGCAACGTCGCGGGTTGGGTGATGTTGGCGCTGTTTGTCGGCCCTTTAGTGCCGTGGTTCTGGTTGGGCAGGAAGGCGACCGAAAGAATCCAGGCGATTGACCGCGCGCTGCCCGACGCGGTCGACCTGCTGGTGGTCAGTGTGGAGGCCGGGCTGGCCTTCGACATGGCCCTGGCCAAGGTCACCGAGAAAATGACGGGTCCCCTGCCGGACGAGTTTGCCCGCACGCTGAATGAAATCCGGCTGGGCAAGATGCGGCGGCACGCGCTGCGGGACATGGGCCAGCGGGTGGGGGCGAAGAGTCTCAGCCAGTTCATATCCACGGTCATCCAGAGTACGCAAATGGGTGTTTCGCTCGGCAATATCTTGCGTATCCAGTCCGAGAAGATACGGCAGGAGCGGCGGATGCGGGCCAGTGAAATGGCCATGAAAGCACCCGTAAAAATGCTTTTCCCGATGATCTTCTTCATTTTCCCCGCGCTCTTTGTGGTCTTGCTGGGCCCCGCCATGATGCGGATCGTCGATACATTTGCTAATATGTAGGTGCACAAGTGAGGCAGAGCAGGCTTCTTCTTGCCGTTATCTCGGTAAATATGCTGATTTTGAGTATTACCAACGGGGCTGCCGCCAACCCCCAGTACGAGGGGCGGATGGCGGTAGTGTTGGTTATTGATGCTTCCGGGAGCATGGTCTGGAACGATCCGGACCGGGTGCGGGTGGAGGCGGCGCAGAAAACCCTGGACCTGCTGAAGGAAGACGACTACCTGGCGTTGGTTGAGTTCGCGTCGGGGCCGCGCCTGATCATGCCGCTCCGCCCGGTGGGGGGGGAAGATGGACGCCGGGAGATCTTCGATTTGATCGACCAGGTGGGACAACAGGGAGACTCCCACATCCTGGGCGGTTTGCAGACGGCGTTCCAGCAATTGCGCGAGGCACCGGCGGACGCGCGTAAGTTTGTTATTCTGCTCTCGGACGGCGAGTCCGACGTGCCGGGCGTAACCGATACGCCTTGGGGTCGGCAGGAATACTTCGGTGAGACCGAGGGATTGCTGGCTCGTTATGTGCAACAGGCGTGGCCCGTCCACTGTATTGGTTTCTACGAGCAGGAAGCCGGCCCGGAGTTGAAGAATATAGCACGCAAGACCGCGGGCGAGTACCAGTTCGTGGCCGAAGCGGAAGATCTGAAGAACATCTTTGCCAACATTCTGTTGGCCGCGAAGTATCCTCCTGGTGTGCAGCCGGTTTTCGGGGCCGCGCTGGTGAAGCAGGAAGGCTACCTGGTTGGGGATACGCTGACCGCCAGGGCCCATATCACCATTGGGGATGACCGTGTGCTACCGGGACCATATTTGGAGCTGACCGGGATGAACCTGGTGGTGACCCGTCCCGATACGGAAGCGACGGTCGTTCCTTTTGTGGAGTCGGCCGAGGACGGCGTTTTCAAAGCCGAGACTACGCTGGATACCGCCGCGGAATACGAAGTGATGGCGACATCATCAGCGCGTTACCGCGGACACGATATTTCCGAATCTATTGTTCTAGGGTCGGTTGTGACCCGTGAGGAGGTGCGTGCCCCGTTGGTTTCGATTGACCCCGCTTACATAAAGGGCGCCATTGAAGCGGCGGCTTTTCTTGGCGCGGTGACAGCCTATCTCTTACTGGCTGTGTTTACCTTGCTCCTTTGGCGTCTGCGGCTGCGGGAGAGAGTGGGCGGGGAACTCCGTGTTTGGGCGCAGACCAACGTCGGCCATAAATACGCCAAGCACAGACTGCGTCTAGGTAAGGCGCGCAAGCGGGAAGTGAAAATCGCCACCGGCAAGGATGAGGATTGTGACTTCCGGCTGGAGGCGCTGGAACGTGATTTCAGCTTTTTGATTCGTTCCTCCCGCGACCCGTTGCTGGATCCGAAACTCAGCTGCCTGCAGCGCCTGTTCAGGGGACCGAAAATGTTGTACCAGGTGATCTGCCTGCCGGGCACGGTGATGCAGATGGGTGACAAACTCAAGACCAGGGAGTTGCTCTACGACGGTGATAGTTTTGAAATCGGCGGCTACGTTTTCGGATTTCAGTACGCTTATGTTGGCAAGCGGCCCGGTGGGGAGAACGTGCTCGATTCTTACAAATCCATGATAGGTGAACCTAAGGAACCGAAAGGGAAGGGCAAGAAAATTCTAACACTGCGGGTAAGAGATAAGTAGCCGGCACCAGTGAGGAAAGGATGAGTGTGGATGGTCTACCTGTACGCTTTGGCCGCTGTAGCCCTTGGCACTTCCGGTCAGGCTTGTCTAAAAATGGGGGCCACGGATCTCCCGGTAATGAAGGCTGTTCTTCAACCCTGGACTCTCCTTGGCCTGTTGTTGTACGGTGGGGCCATGCTCTTTTGGCTCGTGGTGCTCTCCAAATTGCCGTTATCCACCGCGTACCCGCTACTGGCCCTTAACTTCGTTTTAATACTGCTTGTATCGGCGGTTTTTCTCAAGGAACCGGTTGGAGTGAGCAAGATTCTCGGCGTAACGTTTATTGTGTGCGGCATAGTATTAGCCGGGAGGTAAAATGCAAGTAGGACCAACAAAGCCCTATGGAATGCCACAAGCGCCCGAATTAGAGTTGCCGGTTCTAGGGTTCTTTTTGAACCTACCCGTCGCTGGCGGGTAGGTTTGTTGTTGTGCAAGGAGGTGGATGGGGTTAGGGTTGCCTGGAAAAAGGGTGTTGGATAGGATGGGAGAAGCGGAAGGGGAGAAGAAAGACGGACAGAACAAAGGCAATGATTACCATAGGTTTTTCGCCGCACCGGGTGGAAGTGCTGGAGAGCATGGCCAGGGAGATGGAAGGGCACGACCTGATCATCCTGGAGGAGCCGCCGAGTGAGATGTTAGGGGAAATGCTGGCGGGGAGGATGGGGGTTGAAGAATATGTCGAAGAGTTGGTGCCTGCCTTTCCTTTATTTACCACCAACGTGTGCGGGCTCCTGCGTCGCCTCTACGGGGCCGGAAAGCGCATCGAGCAGGTGGAGCCTTACCTTGCCACTTTGGAACGCATATACGGGCTCCTGGACGACGAAGGCGTTCCGGCGGAGACCGTTTGCCGACTGCCCGAGGTGAGCGAGGTCTATTCCGCCGAGAGCAGGGCGACCGGCGCACTGATGAATTTTTACCGGAAGATGGGGGGCGGCGATTTCCGGGCGGCGGTGACTGCCTGCCGGGAGTTCGCCCACGCCGACGCGGCGCGGCTGCGGCTGCGGGCCCGCCTGCGGACGGAAGCGATCAGCGCGGGAGTGCGGGCCGGTGAGTACGGGGGGAAGATCTACGTGGAGGCCGGGTACATCCACCTGGCGCTTTTTGTGTTTCTGCGGCGGTCCCTGGCGGAGGCCGTGCTGAATGTGCGGGTAAGGCCGCGATACCTGCTG
>JACUUW010000305.1 GCA_014859075.1 Desulforudis sp. | reverse complement strand
CGCGATCACCCGGTCGGCCGGCTGAAACACGCCCCGCTGTGCCGTCACCCCGGCCCACCGCCACAGCGACGCGCCGTCCCGGAGCGAGCCGTGGGCCGTGACCACGACGGCCGGCACCCCGGCCGCCCGCGCCGCCGGACAGGCCGCGAGGGCGGCCGCCGCCCCGTGGGCGTGCACCACCGCCACCCCGCACCGCCGGGCCAACCGTGCCAGCCGCCAGCCCGCGGCCAAATGGCGCCCGACCGCATACCCCGGCTCGATCCACACCGGTCGGACCGCAAACCCGTCCCGCCGAAAGGCATCCACCAGCGACTCCGGGCCGGCCACCAGCACCCGGAGCCCCTTTCCGGCCATGCCCGCCGCCAAGGCGCGCAGGTGGTTCTTCATCCCGCCCGCCGCCGGCCTGATCACGTGCAGCACATCGTACCGTTCAGCCATCCTGTGTGTTTCCCTCCCGCCGCTATCCTGTTAATTGTTTACCCAAAGCGGCAAAAGGAACCCCCCACGCTTTCGGGGGAGCCTTGGTCGGCCGGAGGTTTTCAAATCTAGTGTTCCTTGATGGCCTCGGTCGGACAGCCTTCGACCGCCTCGTAGGCGCATTCCTCCAGGTCGTCGGGCACATCCTCCTGGGTGGCGACCGCCTTATCCTCTTCGTCCCAGTCAAAAAGGTCCGGGCAGGTCTCGATACATACCCCGCAGCTGATGCAGAGCTCAGGATCCACCTCCACGTGCACCTTCCCCACACCTCCATCTTCGGTTTCGGCAAAATTTCATGGCGTAGTCTGGCATGACCGACCCTAAACTATGCAAAAAAAAGCGAGAGGAGCTTTCCCACCGGTTGCCTACGCCTGCGAGCTGGACTAAAATTGATGGAACAGGCCTCCTTAAAAGGCGAAGGCGGTGAAAAATCATGTCCGTACGCCAGCGGTTCCACGAACGGCTCCGGGCCGCCGCAAGCACCACCGAACTCACCCCGCACCCAAAACCAGTCGAGTTTGCCTACCGCACGGGCTTCGCCCTGCAGACTTTGGGCTACCTCATGCTGCTCATCTCGCAGGGCCCGCTCTGGTGCGCGACCGGGTACACCCTGTTAAACGCCGGCGTCCTCCTGTCGGGCTGGCTGCTGCAGGTCTACATGAGCGAAATCCGGACGTTCGTGCTGGTGGCCGCCATCACCGGCTGTCTCCTGCAGCTTACGGGCATCTTCGGCGTGCTCATTGTCGGCGCGATTTGGGACATCAAGTACCTGATCCCCATCGGCCTCGGTTTCGTGCTCGCCGGGGCCCTCGGCATCGCCGGCAAGGAGGCGTTCTGTTACCGGCTGCGGGAAGGCTGGTACCTTATGCCCGTGCTGCCGCTCATGATCGCCGCCTTCCTGGTCCAGTACGCCACCGGTTTCGCCCCCGCCTCCCAGGTTCTGATCGCGGCCGCCTTCGGGCTCCAACTCTCCTTCACCGTGCGCAAGTTCAAGATGCCCTTCGCCGCCGCCTGCCGCACCAATAATAGTTCAGCCGGCGCTTGACATCCGGCATTTCGGTCATTATGCTTGATAACGTCAGAAGGGCCTGCGACCGTCCAACTTAACGGGGGTGAACGCTTTGAACCGCCAGGAATGGGATCGGCTCTCGGAGAAGCAGAGGATCATCATGGCCCGGCTGGTGTACGCCGGCTACTGCATCATCACCGACCTCGGCCCGGAGTTCTGCGCCTTGGAGGACGCCCCGGGAAAAACACGGACCGACATCGGCCTGGACTGTACCGTCACGGTCGAAGACATCAAGGAACTCCAGGTGCTGGGGCTGGTCGAGCAGACCACCCTGGGCTGGGAACCGACCCGTCACGGCGAGATACTGGTCAAACGCTACGGCCACTGACGGCCGCCACG
>JACUUW010000048.1 GCA_014859075.1 Desulforudis sp. | reverse complement strand
CTAACGGGAAATCAGCGAGGCGTGCATCCGGCGGGGAGGCTCCAACCAATCGTGCAATACACCGTCTATCCGGAACCGGATCCGGAGGTGATGCTCATACGGTTCAACGTGTATGTCGCTGGCCCCCGCGTCCACCGCCTGGGCGATAATCAGGTTGGCCAGCCGCACCGCCGGCCCCTCCGAGGCCTTGTCCTCCACCACGGTGACGTATTCCGCCGGCGTTTCTTCCACGGTGCCGGTTTCAAAAGGCAATCGCCCCCGGCTGTGCCTTTCGACGGCGGCGTCCAGTTCGCTGCCGGGTGCCATCACCGGGACAATGTCGAATCCCGTAAGGAAGCGCAGGTCATCAAGCACGGTGATGTCGGAGGGGTTCTCCATGGCCAATACCAACTTGCCGTCTCGAACGCCGACGGGCGCCACCCGGTACCGCTTTATCACCTCGGCCGGAACGGCGGCCGCCGCGGCCTTGTCCACCGGATACGTCTCCAGGGAGATGAATTCGACCCCAAGAACCCCAGCCATCACGCGGGTGATGTCGTCTTCGCTGCAGTACCCCAGCCTGGTGAGAATAGTACCGAGCGGGGTTTCGTCTCCCGCCGCGTTTAGGGTCAGTACCTCCTCCAACTGGCTCGGGTTGATGATGCCTTCCTCCACCAGCCGCGATCCCAAAAGCACGTCGTCTGACTTATCCTGCATTCTCTACGGCACTCCGTTGTTACATGAAATCATCGGTACCATTAATAACGTTTATGAGATGATAATACTATTTACCACTAAACCACGAAATTCCTGCTGATGACTAGAAAATCTGGCAATATTTTACCATAAAAGAACGGAGCACCCGGCTTTACACGTCAAGCAAGCGGCCCACCTCCGGCAGGGCGAAGCTGGGCCGCATTTCGGTTTGATTCTCTTTCCGGTCCGGACCGGGCTAGTACTGGGCAAGGAATTCGCCCATTATGTTCAGACTACCCTTGGCGATGACCGCATCGAAGATTTTGTCCTTAACGTCCCGTGGCAGCTGCTCGATGCTCTTGGTGGTTGCGCTGTCGTACTTGGCCGTCGGGAAGGTGGCCAGGACCTTGTCGCGCTGCGCTTCGGTGCAGGGCACCCGCAGCACCTTGAGGCCGGCGAAGGCTTCCTCGGCCATGTCGGCCAGGTTGACGGCCTGGAGCTTAGCCAGCCGTTCCTCGTTAATCCATACGTTGATCGGGTAGGTTTCTTGAGTCATATTTTTATGCCTCCTGTCAGCTAAAGCTTGAGCGGAGGAACCGTAAACAACGGGTTCCGCTTAGCCAGGTATTCGTCGCCGACATACGGCGACCCGAAGCCGTACTTCTCGGCCGTTTCCATGATGAGGTCGAACACTTCTGGACGAAAGATGATCCGCGGCGGCCTGACTCCGTCCTGGATGATGCTCCGGACCACGGTGCCGCTGAAGTTCTGGCGCTCCTTGGTGTGGCCGCACAGCCCGCTGTAGGTCACCTCGCCGCAGACCGGGCAGAACCACCAAGCCAGCACCCGAATCGGCTTGATACGCAGGTCGTCCTCGGAAATGGTGTCGAAAATCCGGTGGGCGTCGTACGGGTCGTAATAGGTGCCGACGCCGGCGTGGTCCCGGCCGAACATGTGGTGGGTCAGGCCGAGGTTGGTCCGCAGGATGGCGTGGAAGATGGCTTCTTTCGGCCCGGCGTAACGCATATCCCACAGGACGATGGACGTAATGTGGACGTCTTCCCGGAAGTAGCCGTAGGTCCGGAGGGCGTCGTGGGTTAAAACGATGGCTTCGTCGATGTAATCACCCTTCCGCTTCTCGCCCATGACCGCGCTGACCACAATGCCGGTAACGATTTTTTCCACCGGGAGGTCGCCGTGGCATGCGATCCAGGAACCCTTCATGAGCCACTCGTGTCCGCTGTGCGGCACGTTCCTGGTCTGGTGGGCGACAGAACGCAGCCAGCCCTTTTCGGCGATCTTGGCCCGGAGCTGCCTGGGGGTGAAGAAGAACCGGTCGAACGGCTCGGACATTTTCGGCGGGTTGACCAGGGTTACCTTGCCCCCGATGAACCGGTCGGCGTACTTGTAAGTCCGGGCGCACCCCGGGTGCTTCTCCTCGGCGGTGCCGTAGATCTTCTCGGCCATCTTCTGGAGGTCGTAACTAAAGATCTCTTCCACGTCAAGCGTGGCCATCGGCTGGTCCTGGTAGGTCAGCAGCAGGGTGTCACCCTGTTTGATCCTCTTGGCGTCAATCTCCTCGTTCGCCAGGTCGAAAACGATGGGGATCGACCAGACGGTCCCGTCGGTCAGCCGCATGTTCGCGACCACACCGTCCACGTCGGCCTTGGTCATGAAACCCTGCAGCGGGGTAAAGAATCCGTAAGACAGCATCACCACCTCGCGGGCGAGCTGGTCGCGGATCGGAATCCGGGTCAGGCCGCGGATTTTATCGACCGCCTGCCGGGGATCCATCACTCTTTCCACAATCTCTTTGCCGCCATGCCCAATTATTTTCATGCCTTTTCCCCTTTCTGTGCCGAAATTTTCAAGAGTACCGCCCGCACAGTGCTCTAACTGTTGGTACCGTGTGCGTGTCAGACTAGCCAGCTGAAAGCTTTCACCCCCTTTGTCGGAGCGAGGTCATTTGATGATGTCCCCCAATGCCGACCAGGCAATTGTGCATAGCAAGTTTGTGAACTTTGGCACTTTCTGCTGCAAAAACATTAGACCTGCTTCTAATTCGGACCATAGCAAATTGGGTTAATAGGGTCAAGATGAATTTATAAATTTCCTGGAACTTTTACGAGAGGGGCCTCAAGAACGGTTCAGAATCGTGTAAAGCTGGTGCCGCCTCTCTGAAATACCGCGTTGTCGTACTGGAAGCGGGTACGTTCCCGCCGGCACAATGGCTGGCGTCGGCGTGGGAAAAGGCTCACCGCCGCTGGTTGTCCCACCGGAAGTGAGCCTTTGAGGTTCGGTAGTATCGACTTTCTGGTCCTATTTCTTGCCTTCCTGGATCTTCTTCAGCATCTCGGGGGTCAGGTCCTCATAAGCATGCTTCTTGATCTCGACCTTCTCGGCCGTCTGGTAGTACTCTTCCAGGATGGCCAGGACCTCGGGACGGCCGAATTCCTTCGGCAGCTCCGCGCCTTCCTGCATCGCCCGGCGGAACTGGGTGCCGGATACGATCACGCGGTCTTCCTTTTCATGCGGACAGGTCATCAGGGAGGCCATGCTCTCGCACTTGTAACAGTAGAAAGTCCAGTTGATCTTCATCGGCGCCAATTCAAGCGCGCCCGGCCGCAGTTCGTCGAAGATGGTCTGCGCGTCGAACGGGCCGTAGTAGCTGCCCACGCCGGCGTGGTCGCGGCCGACGATGAGGTATTTACAGCCGAAGTTTTGGCGGAAGACGGCGTGCAGCAAAGCCTCGCGCGGGCCGCCGTAACGCATTTCCATCGGGTACACGCCGAGGGCGATGTTCTGCTTCGGGAACCAGTTGTCGATCAGCGCCTCGTAGCACTTCACGCGGGTCTCGCCGGGGATGTCGCCGGCCTTCAGGGCGCCCACGATGGCGTGGATGAACGCGCCGTCAACATTGCCGCTTTCCAGGGCGAACTTGACCAGGTACTCGTGCGAGCGGTGCATCGGGTTGCGGGTCTGGAACGCCACCACGCGTGACCAGCCTTTTTCCTCGAAGAGGGCGCGGCTTTGGGCCGGGTACATGTAGTACTTCGGATAAATGGCGCCGTACTTGCCTTCGTTGAGAGCCTTGACGGGGCCGCCGAGGTTGTGCTCGCCCTGCGCCATGGTCTTGGCCACACCCGGGTGTCCTTCGGCGTCGTCGGTCTTGTACACCTCTTTGCACTGGGCCAGCTTGTCAATCTGGTAGATTTCCTCAACCGTCATGGTACCGTACAGCTCGCCGGACTCGCGGTCGATCAGCGCAACATCGCTGCCTTCCTTCACGCCGGATGACGCCAGTTCGTCGGCCGAAATGGACAGGGTGACCGGCATCGGCCACATCGTACCGTCTGGAAGCTTGAGGTCGAATACGCAGCCCTGACACTCGGCCTTGTTCATAAAGCCTCTCAGCGGAGTGAAGGCACCCATGCCAAGCATCAGGATGTCAGAGGTTTCCATGGAGGTCATGTAGACTTTGGGGAGACCTGCGGCGCGTGCGATTTCCGCTTCTCTGGCCGCACCTTCCAGGAACAGGAGCATCAGCTTTTTCTCGGGACCATGTGGGTTTGGAAGTGCCATAAAAACTTTCCCCTCCTAACGGAATGTAATAGTTTGGCGACAGCTTGTGACCCGGAGAACTAAATAGTTCCCGTCCATACCGCCTCTTTAGTTAATCAATATACCAAACAAAAGCGACAGCGTCAACATTTTGTTTTCCTGCGCCCGCTCACCTCCCCGCACGCATTCTCTTGCGTCTTTGGGCCAAGCATCTTCACTCTAATTACCTTTTACGGGCGGAGCCGCCCCAAAAACCGGAATAATAACGCTGCACCGACAGCGGACACAAGTTACGGCCGTAACGTGACCGCGGCAACCCGTCATCCTCCGGGCTTCTCCAGCCCGAACTTCAGGTGCAGAACCCGGACGGCCCGCTCGATGTCGGCCCGCTGGATGACGCAGGACACCTTGATCTCGGAGGTGCTGATCATGGCGATGTTGATGCCTGCCTGGGCCAGCCCCTCGAACATGGCCGCCGCCACCCCGGGAAAACTGACCATGCCCGCCCCGACGATGGAGATCTTGGCCAGGCCTTCGTCATAGGTGACTCCTTTGGCACCCACCTGATGCTGGATGTTTCGTACCGCTTCCAGGGCCCGGGGCAGGTCGTCCCGGCTGACGGTGAAGGCGATATCGTTACGGCCGTCCCGCATGGCCCCCTGGATGATCATGTCCACGTTGATGTTCTCCCGGGCCAGTTCCTGGAAGATCCGGGAGGCGATGCCCGGCCGGTCCTCCACGTCGAAAAGGCCGATCTTGGCCACGTTGGCATCGTGGGCCACCCCACTGACCACCGCCGCTTTCTCCATGTCACCCACCTCCTTAATCAGCGTCCCCGGCCCGTCATGGAAGCTGGAGCGGACCACCAGCGGCACTCCATACAGCTTCGCGAGCTCGACGGCCCGCGGATGGAGCACCACCGCCCCCAGGCTGGCCAGCTCCAGCATCTCGTCGTGGGAGACGACGTCCAGTTTCCGCGCCTCCGCCACGAGCCGCGGGTCGGCCGTGTATACACCGTCCACGTCGGTGTAAATCTCACACACCCCGGCCCCCAGGGCCGCGGCTAACGCCACCGCCGTTGTGTCCGAGCCCCCGCGGCCAAGCGTCACGATCTCGCCGCCGGGGTCGAGCCCCTGGAAACCGGCCACAACAACGGTCCGCCCTTGTTGCAGTTCGGACACGAGGCGCTTGGTGTCCACCCCGACGATCTTACCTTTGCCGTGCACCCCGTCCGTGCGAATCCCGGCCTGCCCCCCGGTCAGGGAAACGGCGGGGCAGTCCAGCGCCGCGAGCGCCATGGACAAAAGCGCGCAGGAAACCTGCTCTCCGGTGGCTAACAGCATATCAACTTCGCGGGGGGAAGGGTCACGGCCCACCTCCTGGGCCAGGGCCAGCAATTCGTCGGTGGTGTCGCTCATGGCCGACACGACTACCACCACCTGGTTTCCGTCCAAGACCACCTTTTTAACCCGGCCGGCCACCCGGGCAATCCGTGCGGGGTCGGCCACCGAACTCCCGCCAAACTTCTGTACGATCAGCATACTTTGCCTCCGTCTCGGTCAACTACACGGGCACCGTGCAAATCGGGCGCCAGAGAGAGCATTTTCACGGCCAAGCGGTGCTTCTGGAAAGCCTGCCGTATCCTTCCGGCGATTGGGGTAACCTGCTCGGAACGGCTGCACAGGGCGACCACCGCCGGCCCGGAGCCACTCAAGGCCACGCCGAGCGCGCCGGCATCGAGCGCGGCCGCGAACACGTCTCTCAAGCCCGGCACCAGCTGTTCCCTGAACGGCTGGTGCAAGCGGTCGTGCATAGCCGTGCGCAGCAGGTCCAGCCTCCCGGTGGACATGGCACCCACCAGCAGAGCCGCACGTCCCAGGCTGAACACGGCGTCCTGCAGGGCCACCTGGTCGGGTAGGATCTCCCTGGCCCGGGGCGTGGACAGCGGGAAGGCCGGCACCGCGACCAGTACGATGATCCCCCGGGGAGGGTCCAACCGCAGCCAGACCACGTCGGGCCCGTCCTGCACGGCAACGGTCAGTCCGCCCAAGAGCGCCGGCGCCACGTTATCCGGGTGTCCCTCCAACTCGGCGGCCAGGTTCAAGAGTTCGTCCCTGGAGAGTTGGTTCCCGGTCAGCGCGTTGGCGGCCACCAGGCCGCCCACCACGGCGGCCGCGCTCGAACCAAGGCCCCGCGCCGGTGGAATGGCGTTCGCCAACGAGAGCCGCAACCCGGTCGGGTGCACCCGGATCCGGTTGAAAACCCGCCGGGCGGCCCGTAACACCAAGTTGTCATCCCCGGTTGGGATCTCGGAGGCCCCCTCGCCCGCCACCCGGACTTCCACACCATCCGGCAGGATTTCCAGCGCCACCAGGTTGTGCAGTCCGAGAGCCAGACTGAGGCAGTCAAAGCCGGGCCCGAGGTTCGCAGAGGACGCCGGAACCCGGACTAGTACTCTGTTGTCAATCAACCATCACCCTCCACCCGCAGTACGTTGCAGATCTTCTCCACAACCGCCAGTTGTTCCAGCTCAGCCAGGGAGTCCCGCAAGTTCCGTTCGGCTACCTCGTGGGTGATCAGCACCAGCTCGGCCTTTTCCCCCTCGGTGTCTTTCTGGGTGACGGCCGCCAGGCTGACTTGATGGTCTCCGAAAACCCTCGCGATCTGAGCCAGTACGCCCGGCCGGTCGATCACTTTCAGGCGCAGGTAGTTCTTGCTTCGCACCCGTCCCATCTCTTTGAGCGGCCGCTCTTCGAAGCAGGTGCAACTGATGATCCCCGGTACGCGGTGGACGATGTTCCGCGCCGCATCCATGATATCGGCCGTCACCGCGCTCGCCGTCGGCAGGGCGCCGGCTCCACGGCCGTAGAACATGGTCTCGCCGACCGCGTCGCCACGCACATACACGGCGTTGAAGGAGTCGGTCACCGTGGCCAAGGGGTGCGCCTGCGGCAGGAGCACCGGGTGCGTCCGGACTTCGATTCCCTCCGGGGTATCCTTGGCGATGCCCAGAAGCTTGATCACGTAGCCCAGTTCGGTGGCGTAGGTGATGTCTTCGGCGCTGATGCTAGAAATTCCTTCCACATAGACGTCCTGGAAAGAGATTCGGGTGTTAAACGCAATAGACGCCAGGATGGCCGTCTTCCGGGCGGCGTCGTACCCCTCCACGTCGTTCGTGGGGTCGGCCTCAGCGTACCCCAGTTCCTGGGCCTCCCGGAGAACATCCTGGAAGTCCCGGCCCTCGGCCGTCATCTTCGACAGCATGTAGTTCGTGGTGCCGTTTAGTATGCCCATGACCATCTCGATCCGGTTGGCGGCCAGGCACTGCTTCAACACCCGGATGATCGGGATTCCGCCGGCCACGCTGGCTTCGAACAACAGGTCGGTGCCCTTCTCCTGGGCGAGGGCAAAAAGCTCTTTACCATACACGGCCAGCATATCCTTATTGGCCGTGACCACGCTCTTTCCCCGGGAAAGCGCCGTACGGACGTGGTCCAAGGCCGCCCCGGTGCCGCCCATGACCTCGACGACGATCTCGATCGCCGGGTCGCCCAGAATAACCTCGGGGTCGGTGGTTAGAAGGTCCGCCGGCAGGCTCAGCCCCCGATCCCGGCTGACGTCCCGTACCAGGATCCGCTTAATTTCGATTCTCGCGCCGACTTTACGGCCGATCAACTCGCGGTTGCCCTGCAGCACGCGGTATACGCCTCCGCCGACCGTGCCCAGGCCCAACAGGCCGATCTTAATGACTCTTTCACTCACTAATTCGTATCTCTCCTCTCTTAACCCGCACGGCGACATGCAGCGGGAATAGCCAATGACCGACAAAGGCCGTACTGTGTTTAACATTTCGCCGAAATTCTCGTATTTCCTCTTCCGGCTTTTGGCTTTCTACTCCTACTATTTCAGGGGTTTTGTCCGCCTTGCTTGCAGTATAATATAAACACCACCCAAGCGGGAGGGTGAGAACGTGGGAACGGGATTTGTGCCGGCCTACCGGCATTTGGGATTGGAAGATCTGCGCCGGCGGGCCGGGGCGGCTTACCGGCAGCTCAAGGCGTGCGGATTGTGCGGGCGGATGTGCAAAGTGAATCGGATGCTGGACGAAACGGGGATCTGTCGCGCTACGCGGCAGGTGTTGATTTCGGGATACGGCCCGCACTTCGGCGAGGAGGCGCCGCTGGTCGGGGACCACGGATCCGGAACAATCTTCATGACCTACTGCAACCTGAAGTGCATCTTCTGCCAGAACTACGACATCAGCTGGGAGGGCACCGGGGACGTGGTCACCGTGCCGCGTCTGGCCAAGATCATGCTGGAACTCCAGCGGCGCGGCTGCCACAACGTCAACTTCGTCAGTCCCACGCACTATGTACCCCAGATCCTGGCGGCGGTATACCTGGCCGCGCGTGACGGACTCAAGGTGCCGCTGGTGTACAACACCGGGGGTTACGATTCGCTGGAAACACTCGGCCTGCTGGATGGTGTCGTGGACATCTACATGCCGGACGTGAAGTACATGGACGCCGAGGTGGCCAAGCGGTTGTCGGGGGTGGCGGACTACCCCGTAGTGGTCAAGGCGGGTCTCCGGGAAATGCAAAGGCAGGTGGGGGACCTGGTGACCGACCGGCAGGGCATCGCCACCCGGGGGCTATTGGTGCGGCACCTGGTTTTGCCGGGCGGCCTGGCCGGTACGGAGAAGCTGGTCGAGTTCTTGGCCGAGGAGGTCTCCCCGGACTGCTTTATCAACGTTATGGGCCAGTACTACCCGGCCTTCCGGGCCCGGCGCTTCCCCCCGCTGGACCGGAGACCGACCCGGGAGGAATTGCGCGCGGCGGTCCAGCTGGCCCGCGACCGGGGCTTAAGGGTGTATACCTGAACCCCGGCCGCCCGGAGAGAGTACGCCGCTCTCGCCTCCCATTTCCCACCTGCTTTCCCACTTCCCATTTCCCACCTCCCACCTCTCAATGGCCGGGCCGCAGGCGGGACAGCAGCATCGAAAGCCGGGCGGCCAGCCGGACCAGCGGGTGGTGTTGGAGCCGTTGCAGTCGGCGGTAGTCCTCGCGAGTGCGGGTGACCTCGTCCTGCAGGAACCGCACCGAGCGTTGCAGGTCCTCCCCTGCTTCCAGAGCGTCCTTCAGGTCGTTCTGCAACCGTTCGATTTCTTCATGCAGGGCCCGTTCCCGGCGTCCGACATTCGACCTCTCTTTATCGATCCGCGCTTTCAGCTCAATGATCTCACCCTGCAGTTCAGCCACCCGGGTGCTGTGTTCCTCCTTCAGCTGGGCGATCCGGGACTTGTGCTCACGGTTGGACTCCCGATACTGCTGGAGCTTCGAGAACATCCCCTCCAGGTTGCCCCGGGTCGATTCCAGGGTTTCCTTCAGGCGCACGTTTTCCTCCTGGGCCGAGCGGGCGCGCTGCACCCACAACCGGCACTGGTACAAAATGCTGTTCGCCTTTGCCTCCAGCTTGCGGACCTGCTCCTGGTAGTACAAGATTTCCTTTTTCCGCAGGGACAGTAAGAGGTCCTTCTCCGACAGCTGGGTAGCCAGGTGGTCGCGCTGGTCCCGGACGACGGCGTGCTGGGCGACGGCGGCGGCCGCTTCCTTCTCGGCGGCGGACAACTCCTGCATCTGAACCTGGACGTGCTGATACTTCCGGTGCCACTGTTCGCGTTCCCACTGCCAGCGCTTCTTCTGCTCGCGCAGAATCCCCAGGTACTTCTTCATCACGTCGTCGTAAACCCGGTGGGCCATCTGGTTGTAAGTCCAGAGGCTGTCGTTCTGGAGCTCGAAGTACGGGAACTTCCGGAGGATCGCCTCGACCGAGGTTTCGGTGGTCAGGCGCCACTTGTTGACCACGCTCACGATCTGGGGCAGGGACAAGCCGCCCGGATGGAGGCGAAAGGCCTTGATGATCAGGTGCTTCAGGGGATAGTTATCGGTTTCCGTGTTCCACTCAGTCAGGCCCCAGGTGCCGTTATTCAGCTGGATAAACCGGCCGTCCTGGATCAGGTTGGCTTCCTCGGCGATCATACTCCGGAGCTTCTTTTTCTTGTTCGAGTTCTTGTTGCCCCCGGCACTGACCACCTCCCAAAGACTCAAGGGCTCCTGCCGTTTGAGGAGCAGGTGATAAAAACGGTCGTTCTCCCGGTTTCCCTGGAGGTTCAGCCGCCACAACCGGTCCTCTCCCTGGCTGAAACAGGTGTGTTGCTTCAGGCAGAGAAAGACTTTCTCTTCGACCTGGGTCAGGGAATAGTCCTGGAGCATCTTGCGCCGGACGTATGGTGCCAGTTCCTTGGCCGACAACGCCTCGAAGAAGAACAAGGTTCTTTTCAGAACGTCCGTCAGCGAGTGTAGGGTTCCGGTTTCGCTCACCTCTATCTCACCTTCTCCCTTCTTCTGCTATGTTTACCAGTTCATTACAGTTATTTCCGCGTTAGGGACCTAAACCCTGCGGGAGAAGGCAGATTTCTTTTATGTTTTTTCTTACAGGTTTCTACAAAACAAAAACCCCGCGCGTGAAAAAGCGCAGGGTCCGCACTGTCCTTTTGGCTTTGCCGACACTTAGCGCAGGCTGTAGTTCGGCGCCTCCTTGGTAATGGTAACGTCGTGTGGGTGACTCTCCAGAAGTCCGGCATTGGTAATCCGGACGAACTTGGTCTTGGTTTTCAGTTCCTCGATATTCCGGACCCCGCAGTAGCCCATGCCCGCACGCAGTCCGCCCACCAACTGGTAAATGGTTTCATACAGGGGTCCCTTGAAGGGTACGCGTCCCTCCACTCCCTCAGGTACAAGTTTGGGCACACCTTCCTGAAAATAACGGTCGCTGGAACCCTCGTTCATTGCCCCCAGGGAACCCATGCCGCGGTATACCTTGTAGCTCCGGCCCTGATAGATCTCGATTTCGCCCGGGCTCTCCTCGGTGCCGGCCAGAAGGCTCCCAAGCATGACGACGTCGGCCCCGGCGGCGATGGCTTTGACCACGTCGCCGGAGTACTTTACGCCGCCGTCGGCGATGATCGGTACGTCCTGCTTGGCGGCTTCCGCGGCGCAGTTGTGCACCGCGGTGATCTGCGGCACACCGATCCCGGCGATGATCCGGGTGGTGCAGATCGACCCCGGGCCGATGCCTACCTT
>JACUUW010000269.1 GCA_014859075.1 Desulforudis sp. | reverse complement strand
TATTTTTCGAACACATAGTCGATAACCTCGCCCCGGCGTTCAAAACAGAAGTCAATGTCGATATCGGGCATGGACACCCGCTCCGGATTGAGAAACCGCTCGAAGAGCAGGCCGTAGGCCAGTGGATCAATGTTGGTGATCGCCAGCACGTAGGAAACCAGGCTCCCGGCCGCCGAGCCCCGCCCGGGCCCGACCAGCACTCCTTTATCGCGGGCGAAGCGGATGAAGTCCCAAACGATTAAGAAATAAGAGCTGTAATTCATTTGGGCGATGACCCCGAGTTCAAAATCAAGCCGTTTCTTGATCTCCTCCCCGGCCCGGGGG
The DNA here is from genome assembly GCA_014859075.1 of Desulforudis sp. Classification (GTDB taxonomy): domain Bacteria; phylum Bacillota; class Desulfotomaculia; order Desulfotomaculales; family Desulforudaceae; genus Desulfopertinax. The sequence goes on along the minus strand of JACUUW010000269.1, from coordinate 1,592 downwards.
TAGCGCCGCTCCAACCCCCGGTAACACAACTCCCGCAGATAACTATCGGGATTGTGGTTGGACGGTACCCGGTACTGCGGCAGGTGCATGGTCTCAAAGTCCAGATCAACCTGACAGCGTTCGGCGATGATCCGGGTGTTCTCCAGGGCCGCGGGCACCTCCGCGAACAGGCGGGCCATTTCGTCCCCGCTCTTGAAATAAAACTCACGGCCCTCAAACCGCAGGCGTCCTTCTTCGTTTACCGTTTTCCCGGTCTGGATGCACAGCAGAATGTCCTGAAACTCGGCCTGTTCTTTAGTCACATAGTGCACATCGTTGGTGGCCACCAGCGGGATATCCAGGCGACCGCCGATCTCCACCAGCGCCCGATTCACCTCGGCCTGGCCTCGAAGGCCGTGATCCTGCAGTTCCAGGTAAAAGTTATCACCAAAGAGATCCCGGTAGTCACCGGCGGCCTTCAGCGCCCGGTCATGTTCCCCGGCCAGGATGAGGTGCGGGATCTCCCCCGCCAGGCAAGCGCTGAGGGCAATTAACCCTTCGCTGTAACGCGCCAGGGTTTCCCGGTCCACCCGGGGCTTATAATAAAAACCGTCCGTATAAGCCATTGAAACCAGCTTGAGCAGATTCCGATAACCGCGCTCGTTCTTGGCCAGCAGGGCCAGGTGCGCCAGTTTGTCGTCGAGCCCGGACTGGCGGTCTTGCATCGTCCGGGGCGCCACATAGACCTCGCAACCCAGGATCGGTTTAATCCCGGCCTGCCGGCAGGCCTTATAAAAGTCCACCACCCCGAACATATTCCCGTGATCGGTAATCGCCACCGCCGGCATACCAAATTCGGCGGCCTGGCGCACCAGATCCTTAATCCGAGCGGCCCCGTCCAGCAGGCTGTATTGTGTATGATTGTGCAGATGTACAAAGTCCTTCAAGTCCATGCCTCCCGGGGGGAAAGATTCTGGAACGGCGGTTAAATTTCCTGCATACTGGTAAGATTTTACATTAAGACAATATGAACCAACCAAGTAGCGTTTCGTTAGCAAGCGGAAGCTTACTTCTTTAGATCGGGAAAGTTATGCTGGCGCAGGGCTTCATAGAGTAGTACGGCCACCGCGTTGGACAGGTTCAGCGAACGGGCCTCCGCCCGTTTGGGCAGCCGCACACAGGTCTCGGAGTTAGCTTCCAAAATGTCGAGCGGCAACCCCGCCGTTTCTTTTCCGAAAACCAGAAAGGAACCAGCCGGATAATGGACTTCGGTGTGATACCGGCCCATCCGGGTGGTGGCGAAGAAAAAAGGGCTTTCGGGATAGGAGCGCCGCAGGTCGGCAAAACTCCGGTGGTGCCGCACCTCGACCAAGTGCCAGTAGTCCAGCCCGGCACGTTTCAGGTAGCGGTCAGATACCGAAAAACCGAGCGGGTGCACCAGGTGCAGCACGGCCCCGGTAGCGGCGCAGGTTCTGGCCACGTTACCGGTGTTTTGGGGAATCTCCGGTTCTACCAGGACCACATGGAACATCCGCTACGCTCCCATTAGCCGGGCGTATTCAATCTTCATGCACCGGTCCATCACCGGCGTAATCCCGTGCTCCCGGGCCAGC
>JACUUW010000047.1 GCA_014859075.1 Desulforudis sp. | reverse complement strand
ATGGCGGTGCAGGGGGCGATTCCGAGCAGGATCATGCCGGGGATGTAGGACGACGCCTATTCAAACCCAACGAAGGGGGTCCACACCACCCGGAAGAACAGCCAGGCGAAAAACAACATGGTGAACGGTTTGATGCCCCAGTTCACCACCAGGGTCAAAATCACCGGCTTGGGGTTGCGGAAAGCCTGCCTGACTTCGCTGAAGTCGATCTGCACCATGATCGGGTACATCATCCCGAACAGCAGGAAGGCGACCGGGATGTTCACCTGGGCGACGGCGATCCCGTTCAGGAACTCGGCGGTCCGGGGGAAAAGGGCGCCCAGCCCGATGCCGGCCGCCATGCTGAGCAAGACCCACAGGGTCAGGTATTTTTCGAAAAAGCCCAGGGGGCGGCCTTTTTTGATCCCGCTTTCGTCAGAGCCCGGTTTTTCACGCAATCCCACACGTCCTCCCGCAAGTTTCCCACATAGCTACAACCTTGCTTTATCCTTTCTCCATGAGGCCCTTTACTTGCGGTGTGCTTTATTTATTTTCGCAGCCGCTGCAAAACGCCGGGGCGGCGGCCACCAGTGTGCGGGTGTGGGGGTGCACCGGGCTGGTCGTGATCTGGTCCGAAGGGCCGGTTTCGATGACGCGGCCGGCTTGCAGGACGACCAGGCGGTCGCAGACCTTGCGGGCCAGGGCCAGGTCATGGGTGATCAACAGGAGGGCGAGTCCCCGCTCCTCCTGGAGTTGGAGCAAGAGCCGGAAGATCTTGGCCTGGATACTGGCGTCCAGGGCGGAGGTGGGCTCGTCCGCCACCAGCAGCTTCGGTCCCAGCGTAAGCGCCCGGGCGATGGCCACCCGCTGGTTCTCACCGCCGCTCATGTGGTGGGGATATCTCTGAAGGAAGAGGTCGTCGGAGGGTAACTGTACCTCCTCGAGCACACGGCGCACGGTGTCGGTGTGGTCCTGGAGGCGGCCGCCCAGGTGCAGGAGCAGGGGTTCGGCGACCGCTTGCAGTACGGTGTGCCGGTGGCTGATGGACGCGGCCGGATCCTGAAACACCATTTGCACCCGCCGGTAGAAGTCCCGGTCCCGGCGGGCGACTTTTTCTTGTTCCAGCCAAACCTCGCCCGCCTCCGGGGCGGTCAGACCCATGATCACGTTGGCCAGAGTGGTCTTCCCGGATCCGCTTTGACCCACCACGGCCAGCGTTTCTCCTTCGTACAGGGTCAGGGTCACCTGTTCCAGCGCCCGGACCGCGCCGTAACGCTTGCTGATCCCGCGCACCTGCAACAGCGGGACGATCCCGCCGCGGTGACAGGCCAGGCGGTGTCCGTCCTCCTCTCCGGCCAGGGGCGGACGCGTGGTGGGGCAAGGGGCGACGGCCTGGGTGCAGCGGGGGTGGAACGGACAGCCGCGGTGCCGGCTCCGGCCGTCCCCGGTGGCGGGGTCGGCCTCGGGGCCGTGGCGGTGGGTGCCGTGCGGGTGCGGGTGGTGGGTGTAGTCGTGGGTGTGGGGGTGCAGACCGCCGTGCCCGCCGTGGGTGCGGTGGGCCCGGCCCGGAATGCCCTGCAGGTCCTTGGTGGTGGTCATGTTGGGGTAGGCGCGCAAGAGCCCCCGGGTGTAGGGGTGCCGCGGCCCGCGCAGCACTTTTCCGGACGGGCCCTCTTCCACGACCTGTCCCCGGTACAGCACGGCGGTCCGGCCGGCCAGGGCGGACGCCGCGGCCAGGTCGTGGGTCAGAAGCAGCAGCGCACAGCGCCCGGACAACCCGTGCAGCAGCGCCAGGATGTCCCGGCGCGTGACGGTGTCCAGGCCGGAGGTGGGTTCGTCCAGAATGATCAGCCCGGGGTCGTTGGCCAATGCCATGGCGATGAGCGCCTGTTGCCTTTCGCCGCCGCTCAGGGTGTGGGGGAAGGCGCGGTGCTTTTCGGGGGCGAGGCCCACCTCCCGCAACAGCCGGCGGGCGCGTTCCCGGGCGGCGGCCGGCTTGTGCCGGTCGTGTTCAATCATCGGTTCGGTGACCTGCTGTTCGATGGTCAGGCCCGGATGCAGGTTGTCGCCGCCGTGTTGGAGGACGAGGGCGATCTCGTTCCAGCGCAGCCGCCGGAATTCTTCGGGAGGCAAAGTGAGAAGATCCGTTCCCCCCCATAAGATCCGGCCTTGCAGCCTGCCGACCGTGAGCCCGGTGACTGCCAGCCCCAGCGTGGTCTTGCCGGCGCCGGACTCGCCGACAACGGCCAGGGAGGCGCCCGCCGGGAGTTCCAGCGTCACCCGGTCCAGCACGGTCTCGGCGCCGAAACGGACGGTGAGTTCTTCAATTCTAAGCATGCCGCACCTCCCTCAGTCTCGGATCCAGCAGCGCCTCCAGGATGTTTCCCAGCAGGGTGAAACTCAAAATGGTGGCGGCGATCGCCAGGGCCGGGGGCAGAAGCCACCACAACCAGGCGTCCAGGTAGAAGAAGCGCAAAGCGCCCTGGATCATGGCGCCCCAGCTTACTATCGTGGGGTCGCCGATGCCTAGAAAGGCCAGGCCGGCCTCCAGGAAAACCGCCCGCCGGGCGCTCTGGAGAAAGCCGACCACCAGAATCGGAGCCAGGTCGGGCAGGATATGCCGGTACAGGACGTAACCGCCGGGAGCGCCGAAAGTCCTGGCGGCCAGGACGTGCGGCTTGTTGCGCAGCGTCAGGGTCTGGGCACGGACCACCCGCGCCGTGCCCGGCCAGCCGAAGAGGGTGATGACCAGCACGAGCCCGGCCGGTCCCAACTGAAAGTAGGCGGCGATGACAATGATCACCACCATCGCCGGCATCGCCAGCACGGCGTCGGTGAGCCGCATCAGGACGGTGTCCGCCCAGCCCCGGGCCAGGCCGGCGGCGCCGCCGATCAGGGCGGCCGTCAGGACGGTCAGAAGACCCGCGCCGAGGGCCACCGCCAGGGAAAGGCGGGCGCCGTGCACCAGTTGGGCGAACAAGTCCTGCCCGAAGTCGTTGGTGCCCAGGGGATACGCCGCCGAGGGCGGCTGGAGGACGGCCGGCGAGGGCGTGGCCGGAGAACCCACGAGGGCCGGACCGCAAAGCGCGGTTACGGCCACCACCCCCAGGATGATGCCGCCCGTGCGGCCCTGAAAGCTGCTCGTGACGGCGCGCTGGTAATCAATATGCATGTCCGGACCTCGGGTCAATCCGGTGTTGGATGATGTCCGCCAACAGGTTTGCAGCCAGTACGGTCACGGCGATCACCAGGAAGAACCCCTGCAGCAGCGGGTAGTCGCGCATGGTCAGGGCCTGGTGCAGCATGTGTCCTACGCCCGGGTAGGCGAAGATGGTCTCAATGAAAAGCAGGCCGACCATCAACCGTCCGACGCGGACACCAAGCCGGGCCGCCACCGGGGACATGGCCGCGCGGCCGGCGTGCCGGTAGCGGATGGTCCGGTCACGGAGGCCCTTGGCCCGGGCGGTGAGCACGTAGCGTTCCCTGATGGTGCCCAGCATGGCGCCGCGGGTCAGCAGGAACATCCCGGCCAGGTTGGCCAGGGTCAAGGCGGTCAAGGGAAGGGCCAGGTGGCGGGCGACGTCCGCGGCCAGGGCCGGCCCGGCCAAGCCGGCGTAAGGCGTCAGTGCCCCCGAGACCGGGAACCAGGCCAACCCGGCGCCGAACACGACCAACAGCAGGGCGCCGATCAGGAAGTCCGGGAACCCGTTCAGCAGCCCGGTAAGGCCCACCAGAGCGCGATCGGCCGGGCGGTCCCGCCGCCAACCGGCCTCGATGCCCAACAGGATGCCGGCGACGGACGAAAGGACCAGGGCACTGCCCGCCAGGAGCAGCGTCCAGGGCAACGCGCCCCGGATCACCTCGCTGACCGGGACGGCGTAGTAATAGGACCGGCCCAGGTCGCCGCCGGCCAGCCGCCCCAAGTAGTTGGCGAACTGCCGGGGCAGGGGCTGGTCCAGGGCGTAGCGGCGCAGCAACTCGGCTTCCCTTTCCGGCGTCAGCTCAACCAGCATTTCCCCGCCGTGAATGGCCTGCAGGGGGTCGCCGGGCATCAGCCGCGGCAGCAGGAAATTCAGGGTCAGAATGATAAGCAGGGCGATCAAGTAGTTTATAAGTTTGCCGCGCACCGGTTCACGATCCTTCCTGCGGGAAGGGGGGTCTAACGCACGAACGCCATCCGATTGATGGCGACGGGCACGCCAAGGGCCACCCCGCCCCTGGTGTAGTAGAGGTCTATCCGGCCGTCGTGGGCGAAGTACCGGTTGGGGTAGTACAGGGTCAGGGCCGGCACTTCCGCAACGTAAAGCGCCTGCGCTTCTTGGACCAACGCCAGGCGTTCCTGTTTATCCATCGTCAGCAGCTGCTGGTTGAGCACCGCCGACAGTTCCTCGTCGGCTTCGTAGCGGGCGCTGTTGAATCCCGCACCGATTATCGCCCGGTTCAACTGCAGCGGATCGCCTCCCAGGCCGCCGTGGCCGCTGACCGCCAGGTCGAAATTCCAGTTCAGCACCCGGTCGTCGACCGTTTTAGCTTCCATACTTCTCAGGTTTACCTTGATACCGGTACGCTCCAACTGTTGCTTGAGCAGTTCGGCGTCCCGGGTGAAGTTGGTGCTTCCGGCGCCGCCCCCGCTGTATATCAGTTCCAGTTCCAGTGTCTTTCCGTCCCTGGCGTAGAAGGCGCCTTCTTTCCGGTAACCCGAGCCTTCCAACAATGCGGCGGCCCGCGCCGGGTCGTACGGGTACTGGTGCGCTTGGGGGGCGAACCATTCGCTGTCCGGCGGTATGAGTCCGGAACTGCCGGCCAGAGCGTGGCCCCGCTGGGCCAGTTCGACGATCTCCCGGCGGTCGACGGCGTAAGCCAGGGCCCGGCGCACTTCTTTTTGAGCCAGGGGTTCCCGCTGGTGGTTGATCATCAGCTTGGCATTCCAGTAGTACGGGCTGGTTATTACGGTAAACCCGGATTCTTCAAGGCCGGCCGCCATTTCCGGGGTTATGGAACCGGCCTGGACTTGTCCGTTGCGCAGGGCGGCGGCCGTCATCTCCTCCGTCACCTTGACGAACCGCAGTTCCCGGACCAGCACCTCGCCGCCGTAGTAATCGGGATTGGCCGGGTACAGGTAAGTGCCCTGTTCCTTGTTGTAGTCGCCGTATTTGAACGGTCCGGTGCCGACCGCCGCTTCCGGCGTGCGGAAACCCTCCGGGTCAGCCACGTCGTGCCAGACGTGGCGGGGCAGGATGGGCACCGTACCCGCCACCGTTTCCAGAAAGGGGGCGTACGGCCGGGAAAGGGTGATGGTCAACACGTTGCCGTCCGCGGTCACGGACTCCACCACGTCGGTATCGGCGAAGGGATACGGATGTGCCTTCAGGTACTGAAAGGTGAAAACCACGTCGTCCGCGGTAAAAGGCCGACCGTCGTGCCAGGTGACGTCGTCGCGCAGCTCGAAACGGTATGCGTTGGCTGAGGCATCGTAGTCCCAGGAGCCGGCCAAGGCGGGCACAAAATCGGCGGCGTCTTTCCAAATGAGAGTCTCAAAAATGAGGCTCATCCGGATGTATCCGGGGCCGCGCTGGTAATGGCTGAAAGGGCTGGGAAAACCCCAGTCACCGTTGGGATCGGCGATCACGTAGGACGCGAGCCGCTCCGGCTCCGAGGTGCCCGCGGCCGGCTCCCGTCCGTCGATACCGCAGCCGGTCAAGGTACCCAACAGCAGGCAGGTGACCAGCGCCGGGATCAGGAACAGAGCTTTCAGTTGGAAAGACATCCGGGAAGACATCGGACAAACAACCCCCTTGATCTGTTTTTCTTCCAACTCCCACACACACTTCTCAATCGCCGGCGCAGGTGATGCACACCGGTTTCCCGTTTTGCAGGCGCATCCTGGGTTCCATGGCCCACTCGCCGCAGGCGGCGCACTGCACCGACTCGAAAATACGGGCCCTGGGCGGAAATTCGAAGTGTACTTCCGTAATGCTGAACAGTTCCTCAGCGGGTGCTTTCAGCAGTTCCAGGGTGCGTTTGTCACGCAAGTCGGCGAAGGTTTCCTTTTCTTCCGGGGTGGCCCGGCCGCCGGTCACTCGGGCGGCCAGGGCGGCGAATTCGGGGTCGCGCCGGGAGAGAGCGTTTTTCGCCACCACGCGAACCGCTTTGCCGGAATTACGGCTGCCAAAGGTGTGGGCCTGCTTGCCCAAGTCCTTGAACAAGAGGTTCCCTTTGCCCGGGGTGCAGCCGCTGACCACCATAACGGCATCGACGCCGCAGGAGTCGTTTTCCACTACCGCGAAAATCTCCTCGTCCACGTCGCGCAGCTCGTTCAGGCGGGCCATCCCGGCTTGGGCGGCCCGAAAACCCAGGGCGAGTCCCGGACAGGAGTGTCCGTGAAAGTCCAGCGCCTTTTCCCACAGGGTAGGTTCCTGACACATTTTTGGTGTTCTCCTTTCATTTGATGAACTGCTCTGGAAAACAAAAGACCACAGACGTCTCCCCGCTGCAGCGGGCTGAAGACCTCCGTGGTCTTTTTCCGGTTTGTAATTCAGATGGGCATTTAACGGGCCTGAAAATCGACGGCGATAACTTCTGTTATCCGGCTGTCAAATATGGTTCGTTGTTGCGGCGGGTAATTCCTGCCTACTTGCGACTGATTTTTCAGAACCGAGGTGTTAAGTTAGGGGTCAGACCCCTAACTTAAAAACATTAGTAGTTAGGTTAAGTTTTTAACTTAGGGGTTTAACTTAGGGGTCAGACCCCTTTCTTAACTGCGTCTTTAACTTAGTTAACTTAGGTGCCTGACCCCTTTTTAGGACCCCTTTTTAGGAGGTTTAGTGGGGCTAATCGAAGGGGTTGATGACCAGACCGGTGCTGAGCTTCGGGTAGAAGTAGGTGGATTTTTGGGGCATCCGCTCCCCGTCGCCGGCCACGGCGACCAGTTCCTCGACCCCCGGCGGATTCAGGAAAAAAGCACAGTCGAACTCGCCGGCGTCGACCCGATCGAGCGCAGCTTCCTCCTTGCGGGTGTATTTCAGGAATTCCTCGTCGGCCCACTTGTCGCTCCCGATGCCCAGCAACCGGCCGAGTACAAGTTGGTGCAGAACGGTGACGTCCAGCTGCCTCCAGTTCGGGGACCGGTCGGTGGGCATCAGGCGGTCCAGGTCAACGGTCGGTTTCAGGGAGAGGAGGTGGAGTCTGCCGGCCCCGGAGTAAAGGCCGAATGAATGTTTGGGCCTCCGCCCCAGCGCGGCCAGGAATTCGCGGAACCCGCCGGCGAAAGGCTGGACGTCGAAATGGGCTTCCAGTCTCGCCGGCAGGGTTGCCGGGTCCAGGTCCAGGGGGCTTTTCACCAGGCGGTGGGTCGGCAGAATCAAAAGGCCGGGGTCGTAGAGACTGACCAGCACGATCATGACGCAGTTCTGGAGTCCCGGCCGGTTGCACGCTTCCTTGTAAGCCAGCGCGGTCTCGTAACGGTGGTGGCCGTCGGCGATAAACACCGGGTATTTTTGGAGGATGACCAGCACCCGGTTGATGGCTTTCGGGTCGGTGACGGGCCAGAGGCGGTGGGCTTGACCCAGTTCGTCGCGGAATTCGGCCGCGGGTTCGGGTCCGGCCGCCGCACTGAGGATCTGTACCGTCTCCAGTTCCTTTTCGGCGTAGAGGCCGAAAACCGGGCTGAAATTCGCCCGACAGGCCCGGAGGAGCTTGAACCGGTCCCGCTTGGCGTGGGGCAGCGTTTCTTCATGGGGCAGCACCATGCCGGTGCTGTAAGGTTCCAGCCGGATGGCGCCGAAGAAACCGTGCCTGGTGTAAGTCCGCCCGCCGAACTCGACTTGCTGCTCGTAGAGGTAGAGGGCGGGTTTTTCCTCACGGACGAACACTCCCCGGGCGCGCCACTCCCGAAAGGTAGCGGCGGCCCTGACGTAGCGGTTGTCGTGTTCGTCGTCGCCCGGGTATATGCGGTTGTACTCGAGACGGATGATGTTGTACGGGTGGCGTTCGTAATAACGGGTCTGGGCCTCCGTGTCAATCACGTCGTAGGGCGGGGTGACCACCAGGGACAAGTCTTTGACGATTGCCGGGTTGTAGCGTAGTCCCCGGATTGGGATGATATGTGCCAAATTGAGGCCTCCTCGCACGGATCAGCATCTTGGTGCAGTCTTAACCCGATTATACCGCAAAACGGGGGTTGGTGAAAGATGCCACTATGTTGGATCGGCGGGCATATTTCCCGTCCGCCCCGCGTATCAATTACTGTATGCCGGGGCTTGGCTCCGGGATTCGCAGATTTGCCGGGGAGGGGTCCGCATGCGCTGGGTGGTGATGTCCCGGGGCCGGTTCTTGTTATTACTGACTATGCTTGCGGTGATTGTGCTGGGATACTGGGGTCTGCGTGGTTATACGCAGGGCGGCGGGTTGGAGAAGGAGGCGCTGCTGGCCGCGGCCCTGGATAATACCAGGGCCAGTGAGTCCTACCGGTACCGGATCAATTCCAGGCTGGAGACCGAAGGCCAGCCGACCAGTTACTTTAGCGAGATTGAGGGCGCCGCCGTGCTTCCCGACCGGGTGTCCATCAAGGGCACCTTGATCAACAGTCCGATTGAACTGATTCAGATCGAAGACACCACCTACATGAAGGACCAGATCACCGGCCGCTGGCTGACCCTGCAGGGTAACCGCCTGGCCCAGTCCGAACTCTTTATCACCGAGTTGAATCCGCTTGGCGTACTGAGCTTCAAGGACGTTCCGGAAATCTCCTACGAAGGAAAGGAGGGGGGTATCGGCCGCGCAAACGAGATTTTGGCAATTAAGCCCTTGGTGGTAAACCCCTTCCTGGAGTTGCAGTTCACCGACTTCGACTACCGTTTATGGATTGATTCCAAGGACCAGCGGATCACCAAGGCGGCCATCACCGCCCAGAGCAAGAGCGCCAAAGGCGAGCGGCTGCTGATCGATATCGAGTTCTGGGATTACAACAAGGAGATCAAGATTGAACCGCCGGACACCGAACCGCCGGCGGAGGATGAAGAAAAAGAGGAGTAGTTAATGAAGCGGAGCGGAGAAAAAACGGTGGCGGCAGCGCCACCGTTTTGCATGGTATAATTAAATCCTGCGCCGGCACTGGTACGTCTTAATGATATAAAATGGTATGGAGGTGTTGCGTCGTGCGCAACAGGCGGCGATTGTTCTCTTTCCTGCTTGTCGTGGGAGCGCTCCTGATGACCACCGGTTGTGGTCTGGGCGGGGTCGGGGACGGGCCGCAGGGTCCGCCCCCGGAAGAGCCGTCCAACGGCGGCGGGCAGTCGGTTTACCCCCCTGCTGTCATGGATACCCTTGAAACGGTGAAGTACCTGCACGCCGGCTTGGCTCTGGTGGAGGGGGATGAAACCTTCTTCATCGTGAGCTACGGGGAACAACCGACCGCCGGGTACCAGGTCGAAATTGTGGGTATCGAGATCGAGGGCGGCAAGGCGGTGGTCACGGCGAGGTTGACGGAACCCGAGGAGCCGGCGGCGCAGGTACTCACCTACCCGTATGCCGTGGAAGTGCTGGAGGGTGTGTACCGGGACGTGGAGTTCCTGGACGCCGGTGGCGAGTATTTCCCCCAGGTTCGGGGCTGGCCGGGCGGACCCCTGGACACGTTCGCCCGCGCAAATAACATCATAGTCAGTTCCTTCGGCGAAACGCCCGGCTTGATCTACGCCGCCGGTATCGCCCGTGTTTTTGAGGGGACGGTCAATTATCAACTCCAAGACGCCTGCGGAGAGGTGCTGTACGAGGGATTTGTAACGGCCGCCGGGGGCGGTCCCGACTGGGGTTACTGTGAGATTGAGGTGGCGGATCCGCCGGCTGATAGCGGGGCGCATCCGGGAGTGTCCCGGACAAACGGGGAGTGGACGGGCAGGGTGGAGCGGCCTCCGGGCTGTTCCACCTTGATTTTTTGGGCTGGTCATCGTCCGGAGCGACCTTACTCCGGTTTCGGGCCTGGTGGGGTACGGTCGTGACGGTGGCGCACATTGACACACGGGCGATTCTCCTGATATAATAGGCCAGATTTTTCCCGGTATTTGGCGTTTTGTCAGGGGTTGAGGGTATGCATTCCGACCTGGACCGGATCCTGGTCTCGTCTTGGGAAATTCAGGCCCGGGTAATCGAGTTGGGCCGGGCGATTTCCGAGGATTACGCCAACACCGGCCAGCTTCTGACCGTAGGTATCTTGAAGGGTTCCACCATCTTCATGGCCGACTTGGTACGGGCAATCACAGTGCCCGTTTCTTTTGATTTCATGGCCGTGGCCAGCTATGGCCAGTCCTCTTCTTCTTCCGGAGTGGTTCGAATTCTGAAGGATTTGGACCAGACCATCGAGGGCCGGGACGTGTTGCTGATCGAGGATATCGTCGATACCGGCCTGACTCTCAATTATCTGCTGGAGACTTTGCGTACCCGTAACCCGGCCAGCCTCCGGGTGTGCGTGCTGTTGGACAAACCCGACCGCCGCAAAGTTGAGGTTTCGGTGGACTACCTGGGCTTTGAAATCCCCGACGAGTTCGTGGTCGGGTACGGCCTGGATTACAACGAATTATACCGGAACCTGGCGGACGTGTGGGTCCTTAAGCCCGGGGTATATGGAAAGAAACGGAATTCAGAATCCAGGAGTCAGAATTCAGAATGAGTACCGGGGAGCTCCTTTAGATCTTCTCCTCCACTTTTGAATTCTCAATCCTGAATTCTGTATTCTAACCCAAAAGGAGGGTTTTCCCCTTTGCAGGCACCGGTCGGAGAGTTTGTCTTGGTGCTCGATTTCGGCGGACAGTACACTCAGTTGATTGCCCGGCGAATTAGAGAGTGCCGGGTTTACTGCGAGATTTTGCCCTACCACACGCCGGTGGCGGAAATCGTCGCCCGGAGGCCGAAGGGAATCGTTTTTTCCGGCGGGCCTTCCAGCGTGTATCAGGAAGGCGCGCCGCAATGCGCCGAGGCGCTTTACGCAGCCGGCATTCCCATCCTGGGAATTTGCTACGGCATGCAACTGATGGCCCGGCAGCTCGGCGGGACCGTTGCGCGTGCCGACCGGCGGGAGTACGGCAAGACGGAGTTGGAGGTGCTCCAGCGGGACGTTTTGTTTCAGGATCTCGATGAACGTGAACAGTGCTGGATGAGCCACGGTGACCGGGTGGACGGACCGCCGCCCGGCTTTCAGGTCACGGCGCGCACCAACGATTCGCCCTGCGCCGCGATCGTCCATCCCGTCAAGAAGCTTTATGGATTGCAGTTCCATCCGGAAGTGAGGCACACCCCGAAGGGTACCGGGATCCTGAAGCGGTTTCTATATGATGTGTGTGGCTGCCGGGGGGACTGGACCATGGCGTCCTTCCTGGACGACGCGGTGGCCCAGATCAAACGGGAGGCCGGGGGCGGCCGGGTGCTCTGCGCCCTGAGCGGGGGTGTGGATTCTTCGGTGGCGGCGGCGCTGGTCCACCGGGCGGT
>JACUUW010000304.1 GCA_014859075.1 Desulforudis sp. | reverse complement strand
TCAGGAGCTGGCCGGGAAGGTCACAAGGGTCGGCGAGAACGTGGTGGAGTTGGGCCAGGGGGTGGCCCCGTCCGCGATGTGGATTGCGTTCGTCGTGGCCGCGGGACTCATCTTCATCGGCCTGCCGCTGATGATGTTCACGAAGAAGATTCTCGGCAGCGGGATTCTGATCCTGGTTGGGATGTTCATAATGTACGTTCTGGTGTTCCACCCGGAGTCGGTCATCGGGGTGGTGAAGGGAGTGTTCGGCACGGGGCGGTAGCCGGGATGGTCGAAAGGGATGGTGCAAGTAGCGCATTCACCTCCAGTCCGATATTCGAAAAATGCCCTTTCCGTAGATAGGCAAAACCTGATGCAGTTTTCCCTGGTTGACACAGGAACATTGTGGTATAATTGGTCTGCGGGCTGATTGTCCGGCCCTCGGGCCACGGCCTGTAGTAGTCAAGACGCAGCAACAGCACCCCCCGGCCCGCTTACGGGTGGCAGTGGCGGCGCGTAGCCGGAGGGGGGTGAGACAGGGTGGAACTACTGTTCGCTTTCAAGATTGAGCACCTGACTTGGTACATTGGGCTCTCTGTAACGATCATACTCCCCTTGGCAGCCCGCTGGGCGCTGAGGAAACGTAGGGGCGGAAAAGAGTAAGGCAGACGCTGCAACGTCTGCCTTGCCGAAAATAAACCCACTTCTAAAACCAGGCCGCCGCTGCCGCCCACCCTAAAAAGGTGTTTCAGCAACAACTCCTTGTTCCTATTATGCAAATAGCTTGTCCGTGTTGTCAAGTAAATAAAAGTCAGTTTTTTGGGCGGCTTGCCAAACAGCCGCTTGATTCACTCGGGTTTTTGGAGATCCGGGTGTTTTTCTTTTTTGTGCGACATACACTGGATTTCCGCGTAGCTCAGGATCGGAACCTAATAGTTGGGCGCCGGTCAAGAAAGTGTGTGTTGTGCGGCGGAGTGACACTCCCAATCCCCTGAAGGAGATGGGCTTCTAGGCAACTCCTACGGTGTGGCCGTACAAAAACGGTGGGAGGGCGAGCCTGCGTCCCGGCGAGGCGGATTATTGGGTATCTCTAGCCGAAGCGGGTACTGTTTCATTTCTGCTGCTTCAAAGAGCTTCCCGGGCCTGAGCGCATTTGGAAACGAGTTCGATTGACATCCTCCCGATCCCCTGAAGGGGATGGGATTCCTTCGGGCGGCTAGGCCGCCTTCCGGTCCCTGCAAGCAGGGGATTCGGCGCGGCTGATCCAGCGGTGTTTGTTCCACCGCAGAGCCAGCGGCTTGCCTGGGCCGGCCTCCGGCCCGTGCCCCTTCGAGGAGCCCAAGATATGCGCGGCCGCGTTGGCGTCGGCGTGCCAGGCGCGATCGCAGTGTTTGCATAAAACCCTGTGCCGTGGATAGCGCCGAAGGGCGCCCCCGCACGCGGCGCAGGCCAGAGAGTCCTTTGGCGCGTCCGCCCGGACTTCGATTCTAACCCGGCCGCATGCCTGAACGATCAGGTTCCTGATCATTCCGAAGGCCCAGAAATTGTGAACCAGGAGATTCTTCGGCCCAAAGTCCATTCCGTCTCGTATCCCGGTCAGGTCTTCGATGCGCAAGACGGTCACCCGGCGGCGCTTGAGAGTCCGGGCGATCTCCGCGGCCAGAGCGGTCAGGGCATGTTTCAGCCTTCTGGCGCGCATCTGGTGTAGATGCCGGAGCCTCCGGGAAGTTCTTCTCCCGTTCTTGGCCAGCCGGGCCTGCTCTTCGGCGATTATCCTGGTCCAGTACAGGAAGTCTTTCCAGACTTCGCGTCCGGAGAACAAGACCTGCCGGCCCAGCCCTTCGACGGCCAAAGCGGCGATGGTCCTGGCGCCCAGGTCCAGCGCCGCATGCTTCTCCGGCCTCGGGAGCCTGGCTGGTTCCAGCGT
>JACUUW010000046.1 GCA_014859075.1 Desulforudis sp. | reverse complement strand
AGAACCTACGCGGATATCAACGCCCGGCTCCGAAAGGGCAACGCGGTGGTCGTCACCGCGGAGGAAGTCGTGTCCATGGTCAAGGAACAGGGCTTGACCGAAACGGCCCGTCAGGTGGACGTGGTCACCACGGGCACCTTTTCACCGATGTGCTCCTCCGGCGTTTATCTGAACTTCGGGCACAGCGCCCCGCGTATCAAGGGTCACCGGATTACCTTGAATGACGTCCCGGCTTATGGGGGCCTGGCCGCCGTCGACACTTACTTGGGCGCCACCGCCGTTCCTGACAACGATCCTCTGAACTCCAGCCACCCGGGAGAGTTCCGGTACGGCGGCGGTCACGTCATTCACGACTTGGCAGCCGGGAAATCGGTGAAACTCCAGGTAACCGGCCACGGCACCGACTGTTACCCGCGGCGGGAGATCGAGACCTACGTCACCCTGGATGATCTGAACGAGGTCGTGCTCTTCAACCCGCGCAACGCCTATCAGAACTACAACGTGGCCGTGAATCAGGGAGACCGGACGCTTTACACTTACATGGGCGTCCTGAAATCCCATCTTGGAAACGCTCACTACTCAACCAGCGGGCAGTTGAGCCCCCTTCTGAAGGACCCCTATTTCCGCACGCTCGGAATCGGCACCCGGATATTCCTGGGCGGCGGTGTCGGACACATTGTGTGGAACGGCACGCAGCACTTCCCCTCGGTCCGGGAGGGCCCGGTTGAAGGCTCGCTGTTTGCCGCCGGGGGTACGCTTACCGTGCTGGGCGACCTGAAACAAATGCGTCCCCAATGGCTGATCGGCGCCAGTATACTTGGGTACGGCGCCACCCTCGTGGTCGGCATCGGCGTGCCCATTCCGATTTTGGACGAGGATGTGCTCCGTTACGCCGCCCTGTCCGACGAACAGTTGTACGCGCCGGTGGTGGATTACAGTACCGCCTACCCGCAGCGGTTGCCGCAATCCCTGGGACTGGTCAGCTACGCGGCCCTCAAGTCGGGCACCATCGAAATCGAGGGCCGGGAAGTGCCCACCGCACCGATGTCGAGTTACACCAAGGCCCGTGAGATCGCCGGGATCCTCAAAGAATGGCTTCTCGGGGGCGAATTTTTCCTGTCCGAGCCGGTCCAACTGCTCCCGTCGCCACACGCGGGATTGACGGGCAAACCTCTAGAAATCAGAGGCGCGAAGGAGTGATGACGATGGCCTCGGTAAAGGTGGTTCTCCGGTTCCCGGCCGAAGTGTCCGACAAACCTTTGATCTACTACCTGGTGAAGGACTTCGACCTGATGGTGAACATCCTCAAGGCGAATATCAACCCCCACAAGCAAGGCACCATGATCATGGAACTAAGGGGGGATAACCTCGATGACGGGCTCGCGTACCTGGCGTCCCGCGGCGTGGCCGTCCAGCCGCTCAGCGAGGAGATTGTCCGCCACGAGGATCGGTGCATCAGCTGCGGCGCCTGTACGGCCATCTGTCCGACCGGCGCCCTGTACATTGAGCGCCCGGCCATGGCGGTGCATTTCGACGGGGAAAAGTGCGTAGTCTGCCAGATGTGCACCCGCGCCTGCCCCGTCCGGGCGATGGAGGTCAGATTCTAACTTGGAGAGGACCTATCGCCGGCACTTCCGTCAGGACGATCTGGCTTATTTCCAGGTGGTGGTACGTGAAACCGATTTGTTTATCGGACTCCGCCGGAACCGCCTGGTGCCGGAACTTGCGCAGCGTGTCGACCGCTATGTGCGGGAACTCCGCCGCGAACTGGAAGCGTACATCGCCGCCGAGCCCGGTTTCCTGCAGGCCATAGAGCCCTACCCCGTCGGCCCTGCAGCGCCCCAAATCGCCCGGGACATGGCCGAAGCAGCCGCCGCCGCCGGGGTCGGGCCGATGGCGGCCGTGGCCGGTGCCTTCGCCGACTATGCCGGACGCCTGCTCGTCCGTTATTCTCGGGATGTAGTTGTGGAAAACGGCGGCGACCTGTTCATCAAGTCGGCGCGGCAGAGACAGGTAGGCGTGTTTGCCGGAAACTCACCCTTCAGTGACCGGCTGGCCCTGGAGATTACCGCGGGTTCCACCCCGATCGGTATCTGTACCTCTTCGGGAACTCTGGGACACTCGCACAGCTTCGGGAAGGCGGACGCCGTGACCATCCTGGCCGTCACGGCCACGCTGGCCGATGCGGCGGCCACGGCGGCCGCGAACCGGGTCCAGGACCCCGCCGACCTCACCGCCGCGCTGGACTTCGCCCTGGCGATTGACGGCGTATCCGGAGCGCTGGCCGTGATCGGCGACCATCTGGCCGTCCAGGGAAGGGTGAAAGTGGTGCCATTGTAAGAGAGTCGGTGAACAGACGGAAAACGAAGACGAAAGCGTAGAAATCAGGGGGATGAAAAAAGGAGACTCCCGGTCCCCCTTATTTTGGATTCGACTCCTGAAATTATAATTCTCGCTTACAGAATGACGTCGTTGTTAGGGTCCAGGGAAACCAGGCTTCCGTCCTCGTTCACGTCAAAGATGCGCACCCCTTCCTTGTCGATACGGAACTCCACGCAGCAGTCCCAGCAATAATACTGTTCGACGCCCACTTTGCCGGTTGACCTGCCACTGCAGATGGGACAGTGCATACTTCAACGACCTCCCATACCCGGATACTTCTAGTTTAGTATGTCCGGATTCCGGGGTCTCATTAACAATTTAACATCGGCCTGCCATGCGGCGTTTCCGCGCCTCGCCGACCAACCGCTCCAGGGTCTCGGCGAAAAAAGCGATATCGGCTTCGGTATTCCCCCGCCCGAGGGTGACCCGCAACGAACCCAGGGCCAACTCGTCCGGGAACCCCATGGCCTGAAGCACGTGGGACGGCGACCCCGAACCGGCGGCGCAGGCCGAGGCGGCCGATACCGCCACGCCGGCCTCGTCAAGCCCGCCCAAAAGATCGGCCCCGGCCACTCCTTCGATACAGAAGTGGGCATTGTGCGGCACCCGATGATCCCGGTGTCCACTCAGCCGAACCCCTGCAATCCGGCCCAGGACCGTATCCACGAGCCTGTCCCTCAGCACCTTCACGTGCGCTGATTCGGCCTGGAGGTTTGTTACGGCCGACTCGGCGGCCGTTCCCAGGCCGACGATGCCGGCCACGTTTTCGGTGCCCGGACGCCGCCGCCGTTCCTGGCTTCCGCCCCGGTTCAGCGGTTCCCAACGCGTGCCCTCCCGCAGGTACAGGGCGCCCGCACCCTTGGGTCCGTAGATCTTGTGTGCCGAAATGGACAACAGGTCCACACCCAGTTCCCGGGCATCCAGCGGCGTTTTGCCGAAGCCCTGGACCGCGTCCGTATGGCAAAGCACCCCGGCTTCCCTTGCCAGGGCGGCGATTTCCCTGACCGGCTGGATGGTGCCGACTTCATTGTTGACCAGCATCACGCTCACCAGGATTGTCGTGGGCCTGAGCGCCGCGGCGACGTCCGCGGGATCCACCAGTCCGTTCGCATCAACCGGCAGCCAGGTGACCTCATAGCCGTTCTCGGCCAGATCCAGACAGGTATCCAGCACGGAGTGGTGTTCAATGCGCGACGCGACGATGTGACGCAGCCGAACCCGATTGGCGCGGGCCGTGCCCCGCACCGCCAGGTAGTTCGCCTCCGAGCCGCCGCTTGTGAACACCACTTCGCTCGTGTCGACGTTCAGCGCCCGCGCAACCCTGACCCTGGCCTTTTCCACGCCCGCGCGAGCCTCGCGGCCGAAAGCATGCCCGCTTGAAGGGTTTCCAAACGAGTCTTTCAGGAAATGGAGCATTTCCTCCATCACCTGCGGGTCGAGCGGGGTGGTCGCCCCGTGATCCAGGTACACTCTCCGCAATCCGGTCACACTCCCCCAAATGCACTGTCTACTTTATTTTTACCACAAATCTCGGGCACAAAGCGCGACCCGCTCCGCCAACGACAAAACCGTCCTCCTGCGAGCACGGCAACTTACCAGACGTAAACCCCACCGATGCCGTGGACCGCTCAAAGTTTCCTGAACCTGTCTCAGAACTAAGTGGGTGCCCTCCTGACCGCTTATCACTTCCTCCTGGTGCGAAGGCCTGTGAGCCACGCCCAGAGACCGGGCTCCCTATGTGTCGATGTTGGCTCAGAACTTCAAGTACGGTCACGAACATAGCAGGGTTTAACAGTATTGTGTTGCTCCTGATCTAAAACCATACTAGCACAGGGCGCCGTCTTTGGCAAGTGAAAACTCAAAACAGCCTACCCGGGCAATTTCGATTCATCTCCCGGGCTCACCGCCCGGTGCCTTGCGCACGACCCGCACAGCCAGTTCCTCAAGCTGCTGCGGCGCCACCGTACCCGGGGCATCGGTCATCAGGTCCGAACCGCTCTGAGTCTTGGGGAAAGCTATGACGTCACGGATGGTCTGTTTCCCGGCCAACAGCATCACCAGCCGGTCGAAACCGACGGCGAACCCGCCGTGGGGCGGTGCCCCGTACTCAAATGCGTCAAGCATGAAACCGAACTTCCCGCGGGCCTCATCCGGCTCCAACCCGATCACCGCAAACATCAGTTCCTGCACGTCCCGGCGGTGGATTCTGATACTGCCGCCGCCGATCTCAACCCCGTTCAGCACCAGGTCATACGCCCTGGCCCGCACCCTGCCCGGGTCGGACCGCAACAGGTCGACGTCTTCCTCCACAGGGGCCGTGAACGGGTGGTGCACCGCCACGTACCGCCTTTCTTCACGATCAAACTCCAGCAATGGGAACTTGTGCACCCAAACAAACTCAAACCGCGAATGGTCAATCATTCCCAGCCGTTCGGCCATCTCCCGCCGCAGGGCGGCCAGTGCCGCCGCCACCACCTCCGGGGCGTCCGCGACAAACAGCAACAGATCGCCGGGCGCGGCTTCCAGGCGCTCGGCCAGAGTACCCAGTTCACCCGCCGTAAAGAACTTGGTGATCGGCGACTTCAGCCCCTCGCCGGTATATAGGAAATAAGCCAGACCCTTGGCCCCGAACCGCATCGCAAACCTGGTCAGATCGTCCAGTTCCTTGCGGCTGTACCCGGCGCATCCCGGCACCCGGATACCCCGGACCTGACCCTCGGTTTCCACCGCCGCCCGGAACACTTTGAACCCGCAGCCGCCGGCTATGTCGGACACA
This sequence comes from Desulforudis sp., assembly GCA_014859075.1. GTDB lineage: Bacteria > Bacillota > Desulfotomaculia > Desulfotomaculales > Desulforudaceae > Desulfopertinax. The sequence goes on along the minus strand of JACUUW010000046.1, from coordinate 6,535 downwards.
TCCCCCAATTCCATTCCGTACCGCAGGTCGGGTTTGTCGGTACCAAACCTGTCCATGGCCTCGTCATAAGTAATTCGAGGGAAGGGGATTTGCGGTTCAAAGCCGCCCGCTTCGCGGCAAACGGCGGCTATCAGTGCCTCAACCAGTGCCATGACGTCCTCACTCTCCACAAAGGACATTTCCAGGTCGACCTGGGTAAACTCCGGCTGCCGGTCGGCCCGCAGGTCCTCGTCACGAAAACAGCGCACGATTTGGAAGTAACGCTCGATTCCCGAGACCATCAAAAGCTGTTTAAACAGCTGCGGCGATTGGGGCAGGGCGTAGAACTTGCCGGGGTTGAGCCGGCTGGGCACCAGGAAGTCCCGCGCTCCCTCCGGCGTACTCCGGGTCAGGACCGGTGTCTCGATCTCCCAGAACCCTTGGGAATCCAGAAAATCGCGGATCAGCTTGGCCGCCCGGTGCCGGAGCTCGAGCGCGCGCTGCATTTCGGGGCGGCGCAGGTCCAGGTAACGAAAACGCAGCCGCAGGTTCTCGTCCACCTCAATGCCGTCCTCGATGTAAAACACCGGGGTCCGGGCACGGTTTAAGATTCGGACCTCCCGCGCCACCACTTCGATCTCCCCGGTCTCAAGTTTTTCATTTTCGGTGCCTTCCGGGCGCACCCTGACCGTTCCGGAAACGGCCACCACGTATTCACTGCGCAGTGCTTCGGCCTTGGCGAAAGCCGGACGGTTATCCGGGCTGAACACCACCTGGACAATTCCCGACCGGTCACGCAGATCCACAAAAACAAGACCCCCATGGTCCCGGCGGCTGTCAACCCAACCCATCACCACCACCTCGGAGTCCACCTCGTTCCGGGACAGGTTGCCGCATTCATGAGTACGCTTCAATCCTTGCATCGATTCCGGTCCCACTGTCCCAACACCCCCCGATCTTATTTCTTGAGGACCCGCCGCAGCCGTTCCACGACTTCTTCAAGCAAGACCTCGGTCTGCCGACCCGTCTCCATGTCCTTCAGCGCCACATTTCCGCCCTCCAGTTCGTCTTCGCCGACGATGACCACGTAACGCGCACCCACCTTGCCGGCGTATTTCATCTGGGCTTTCAGACTACGTCCGGTGTAGTCGCGGTCGGTTGCAAGTCCCGCGCCCCGCAATCGGGCCACCAACCTGGTGGCGGCATCAGCAGTGTCACCCGCCAGAACGACGAACGCATCCGGTCCCGCAACCGCGTCCGGATCAGCCTTGTTCTTCATCAACAGAAGCGTCCTTTCCAACCCAAGCGCAAAACCCACGGCCGGCACCGGTGAACCGCCTATGGCCCCGACCAGCCCGTCATATCGTCCGCCCCCGCCGACGGCGTCCTGGGCGCCGCCCCCCGGAATCAGGATTTCAAACGCGGTTTTGGTGTAGTAATCCAGTCCCCGTACCAGGCGGGGGTTCAGCTCGTAAGCAATGTTCAACAGGTCCAGGTAGTGCCGCACCTGCGCAAAGTGTGCGCTGCACTCCACGCAAAGACACTCCAGCGGGTTCGGAGCACCGCGGCCGACTTCCCGGCAGTGCTCCTCCTTGCAGTCCAGCAGCCGCAGCGGGTTCTTAGCCAGTCGTATTCGGCAATCCGGACAGCATTTCCAGATGAGCGCTTCGAAGTACCCCACAAGCTTTTCGCGTATGACCGGACGGCATTCGGGGCAGCCCACGCTGTTCAGGTGGAGCGTCAGTCCCGTAAGACCCAGTCTCCCGAAGAACTCCACGGCCAGCGTAATCACTTCGGCATCGGCCGCCGGGTCCTCGGCCCCAAAGATCTCGACCCCGAACTGGTGAAACTGACGGTAGCGGCCGGCCTGGGGCCGGTCGTGCCGGAACATCGGTCCGATGTAGTACAGTTTTTGCGGTTGGGGCGCGGCGTATAGCCGGTTCTCCAGATAGGCCCGGGCCACCGGGGCCGTTCCTTCGGGCCTGAGGGTCAGGCTGCGGTTGCCTTTGTCCAAAAAGGTGTACATTTCCTTCTCCACGATGTCGGTGGTCTCCCCGACACCCCGGTGAAACAGGTCTGTGGCCTCAAAGACCGGGGTGCGAATCTCCCCGTAACCATAAATGCGGCATAGATTGCGGATCTCTTCTTCGATCGACTGCCACTTGCGGGCCTCTTCGGGCAGGATATCGGTTGTCCCCCGCGGTCTGAATATCTGCATAATCAAGTCCCCATTTCCAACGCAAAGCACCCGCTGCTTTGGGATGTGAAGTAAAAACCGGTTGCGGGAAAGAGTCGCCCAAAAACTGGGAAAAGCCGAGCACCTTTCGAGATTTTACGCCAGGCACCGGCCCCTGTCAAGACGTGGTCCCCTTGTCAAGCTTCCGAAACTCCTTGAGTGTCAGTCCCGTCCGCTCCAGGATCAGTTCAATGAACCGCCCGGCCAACCGCGCCTCGTTCGGCAGCACCAGGGTATCCGGTTTTTTGCCGTACTTGCGAAACTTGATATGACGCCCCCGCTTGTTCACCCCGTAATATCCCGCGCCGGTCAACGCGTTTATTACGTTTGGCGGAAGCACGATCGGCTCGTCGTCCAGAAAGAGCATGATCGCTTCCCGCAGGTTTTCCAGCGTCTCCTCCCGGGTGCCGCCCTGGGCGGCCACGCCGAGTTCTTTGCAGGTCGCCACAAAAAATTCGCCGTCCCCGGTCACGACGACCGTGAAACGCTGTTGTTCAACTCTTGGACGATCGAGCGAAATTTCCGCCACCTCATTTTCGGAACCGTGCCGTACTGGTCACCATTCGGTCGTCAGGTAGGGGTTGTCCTGTTTTTCAAACTCCATCGTGCTCGTCGGTCCGTGTCCGGGGTAAACCTTCGTGGCGTCGGGAAGCGGCAATAGCCGCTTCCGCAGGGAGATGACCAGTTCCCGGAAGCTTCCCCCCGGGAAATCGGTGCGGCCGACGCTCCCGGCGAACAAGGTGTCTCCGCTGAAAAGCAGGTTATCCCCCAAAAGGCAGATACTCCCCCGGGTGTGTCCCGGGGTGTGGAGTACCGAGAATCGAAGCCCAGCACCGAATTCCACCGTATCCCCCTCGGACAGTAGCACGTCCGCCGGGGGAAAGATCTCACCCGGACCAAGGTAGGCGGTAAGGTTTTGGTGCGGGTCGGCCAGCAGGGGCGCATCGTCCCGGTGTACCAGGATTTTTGCCCCGGTGGCCTCCTTGAGTTCGCCGCAGGCTCCGATGTGATCCGCGTGGGCGTGGGTCAGCACCACCTTGGTCAGCTTCAACTCATGTTTCCCAAGTGCTTCCTGGATGCGCCCGGCCTCCGCGCCGGGGTCGATCACCAACGCCTCCCGGGTCTCTTCGCAGCCCAGCAGGTAACAGTTCGTCTGCAGCGGCCCCACGACCAATATCTCCAAAATCAATGCGTCTGCCTCCCAAAAGAGAGGTGTGGGGTGAAAAGTTGGATGTTCTCACTTCCCACACCCTCAAAAGAGCTTCTTGCTGTCCAGCAGCAGGGTGACCGGCCCGTCGTTTATAATTTCCACCCGCATGTGCTCTTGGAACCGGCCCTCAGCCACCGGTACACCCAGCGCTTCCAGGCGGCGCACCACCTCGCCGTACAGTTCGCGGGCCCGGTCCGGCCGCGCGGCCGACGAGAAGCCCGGCCGGCGGCCCTTACGACAATCCCCATAGAGGGTGAACTGTGACACCAAGAGCACGCTCCCGCCCGTTTCCAACACCGAACGGTTCATCTTTCCGTTATTATCCTCGAAAACCCGCAGATTGGCGATCTTTTCGGCCAGGTAGGCGGCATCGTCCGGCACGTCATCCTGCGCAACCCCCACGAGCACCACAAGCCCCCGGCCGATTTCCCCGACCGTTTCCGGGCCCACCATCACCGCCCCCCGGGCGGCACGCTGCACCACCGCCCGCATCTAAACCATCCGCCTCACTTCATATACGTCCCTTACCTTGTTCAACCGTTGCCGGAGGTATTCGAGTTGCTCCAGGTTGTTGATCTCGATGGTGAGGTCGATAGTGGCCATCTTGCTTTTGTCGCCCCGGGCCGTAACCCATCTCGCGCTTATTTTCATCTCGCTCAAGACGTTCATGACGTCCCTCAGAAGCCCCGCGCGGTCCATTCCCGAAACTGCCAGACGCAGCTGGAACGAGGCGTTAAACTGCTTGTCCCAGGCCACGCTCACCAACCGTTCCTGTTCCCTTTCCCGCCAAAGCCCCATGTTCCGGCAGTCCTCACGGTGTACCGAAACCCCGCGCCCGCGGGTGATATAGCCGACAATGGGGTCTCCCGGCACCGGGTTGCAGCAGTGCGCCAGGCGGACCAACAGGTTGTCAATACCCAGTACCCGGATTCCCTGGGTGCTCTTGGACCAGCGTTTCTGTTCCACCATCACTTCGGGCATTTCGTCGTCGGGGCGCGGCAACCTGGTCTGCTCCTTCAGCCGTGAAACCAACGCCCCTGCCGCAACCACACCCAGTCCGACGGCCGCGTAGATGTCCTCAACCGAATGCAGTGTATACCGCTTGCCGAGTTCCAGCATCCGTTCCCCGCGCAGGTGTTCCACTTCGACTCCCTGCTTCCGCGCCTCGCGCTCCAGCGCCTCCCGGCCGCGGTTAACGTTCTCCTCGCGCTGTTCGCGCTTGAACCACTGACGTATCTTGGTCTTGGCCTGGGAGGTCTTCACCACGTTCAACCAGTCCCGGCTTGGACTGGGCTGTTTGGCCTTGATGATGTCCACGATGTCGCCCGTCTGCAATCGATAGTTCAGAGACACCAATTTACCGTTCACCCGCGCCCCGATACAACGGTGACCCAGGTCGGTGTGAATACGGTAGGCGAAGTCGAGCGGTACGGCCCCGTTCGGCAACTCCAGCACGTCACCCATCGGCGTGAACACGTACACCGAATCGGCGAAGAGGTCGATCTTCAAAGTCTCCATGAACTCGCGGGCATCCCGCAACTCGTGCTGCCACTCCAAAATCTGCCGCAACCAGGCCAGCTTCTCGTCGTAGGCCGGGTCGTCCCGAACCCCGGTTTTGTAACGCCAGTGGGCGGCAATGCCGTATTCGGCCGTACGGTGCATATCCCGGGTGCGGATTTGAATCTCCAGGATCTCCCCCTCCGGGCCGATCACCGAGGTGTGCAGCGACTGGTACATGTTTGACTTCGGCATGGCGATGAAGTCTTTAAAACGTCCCGGCACCGGTTTCCAAAGGGTGTGGATCACGCCCACGGCGGCATAGCAATCTTTTACCGTATCCACCAGAACCCTGATCCCCAGGATGTCGAAGATCTCGTTCAGGTCCTTCTGCTGTTCCAGCATCTTCTGGTAGATACTGTACAGGTGCTTGGGCCGCCCCTGGATGTCACTCACGATACCCATGGCGCCCAGCTTCCCGCGTAAGAGTTCAATGACTTGCTCTATGTATTCCTCGCGCACACCACGGCTGGATGACAACCGGTGTGCTAATTCGTAGTATTTCTCGGGTTCCCGGTGGCGAAAGGCGATGTCTTCAATTTCCCACTTGATGCGGTATATGCCTAGCCGGTGGGCCAGGGGCGCAAAGATCTCCAGGGTCTCCTGGGCGATCTCCCGCTGTTTGGGTATGGAGTGGTACTGCAGGGTGCGGAGGTTGTGGAGACGGTCGGCGAGCTTGATCAGAATGACGCGGACGTCTTTGGCCATCGCCAAAAACATTTTCCGCAGGTTCTCGGCCTGCTGTTCCTCCTTGGAACGGTAAGAAAGACGCCGCAGTTTGGTCACGCCGTCGACCAGCAAGGCCACCTCGTCCCCGAACTCTTCGCGGATGACGCACAAATCGACGCCCGCGTCCTCCATCGTATCGTGCAACAGCCCGCCGACGACGCTCTCCACGTCGAGTTCCAGTTCGGCCAGAATCCGGGCCACCTCCAGAGGGTGCTCGATAAAATCCTCACCGGAGATTCGTTTCTGGCTGTGGTGGGCTTCGAACGCGAATTCGTAGGCCCGCTGCAAGACGGAGACGTCGATGTGCGGGTTGTATTTTTGTATTCTGGTCACCAACGGCTCAATAGCCATCCGTAACATCACCCAACGAGATTATATCACATGCGAAAAATTGAGCCAGTTCAAGACACGAGGCCCGGAGATGGAATCGCTGGCACTGCCACGCATTACGCTTAATGGTATGCACGCGCCGGAAAGTCGGCGACCGCGAAAGCCAGTTCGGTCCCCCAGGCGTTCCGGAAAATTCGACCCCCCCCTCGCATGAGCGAACAAGTCCCAGCTCCTGCAGGATGGTCAGGCCGATTTTCAGGGTGGTGCCCGAAAACCATGAATAACCCTGACGCCGCATTTTGTGCACGACTGCACCGGATGTGAAACCGTCCCCAGCCGACTCACGGAGCAGCCGGTACAGCTGCAACAGGCAGTTGCGGGTCGGCGCCACACTTCGCAGATGACGCCGGTTCCGTTCGAAGCTCTGCAACGAGAAAGCAAGTACCAGCTCTTCACCGCACCCGGCCAGCGCCCGCCAGTCTGATTGTGCGTAC
>JACUUW010000045.1 GCA_014859075.1 Desulforudis sp. | reverse complement strand
TCGCCGCCGTCAGGGTGGTCTTACCATGGTCCACGTGCCCAATCGTACCGACGTTGACGTGCGGCTTGGTACGCTCAAATTTGGGTTTCGCCATCTTGGTTTCTCCTCCTTAAAAATTACTTAAGTCTTGGATGCTCTGTTGCAGATTAGTACCTGCGAATCATCTTGTCCGCAATGTTCTGTGGCACCTCGGCGTAATGGTGGAACTGCATGGTGTAGTTGCCCCGCCCCTGCGTGCGCGAACGCAGGTCGGTGGCGTAGCCGAACATTTCTCCCAAGGGCACGCTCGCGCTCACGATCTGCGTCTTTCCCTCCAGAATCATTTCCTTGATATGACCACGACGGGCGTTGAGATCACTGATCACGTCCCCGGTGTAGTCTTCCGGCAGAACCACCTCGACCGACATTATCGGTTCCATCAGTACCGGCGACGCCTTGGCCGCCGCCTTCTTGAAGGCCATCGAAGCCGCAATCTTGAAAGCGATCTCCGAAGAGTCCACCGGGTGAAACGAACCGTCGACCAGGGTCACCCGCAGGTCGGTCACCGGGTAGCCGAAAAGCACGCCGCTGCCCAGCGCCTCCCGCACCCCTTCCTCCACGGGCGGAATGAATTCCTTGGGGATCACCCCACCCACGATCCGGTTCACGAATTCGAAACCTTTGCCCCGTTCCAGCGCTTCGATTTCAAGCTTTACGTGGCCGTACTGGCCGCGACCACCGGTCTGGCGGATGAACTTGCCCTCAGCCTGGGTCCGGCTCCGGATGGTCTCCTTGTAAGAAACCTGGGGACGGCCGACGTTGGCCTGGACTTTGAACTCGCGCAAGAGGCGGTCGACAATGATCTCCAGGTGCAGCTCGCCCATCCCGGACACCAGGGTCTGGGCGGTTTCCTCGTCGGTCTGGACTCTGAAGGTCGGATCCTCCTCGGCCAGACGCTGCAGGGCAATGCCCATCTTGTCCTGGTCGCCCTTGGTCTTGGGTTCAATCGCAATCGAAATAACCGGTTCCGGGAACTCCATGGCTTCCAATATAATCGGGTGCTGCTCGTCGCAGAGCGTATCGCCGGTGGACGTGAACTTAAGACCGACCGCCCCGACAATGTCCCCGGAGTAGACGGCGTCCACCTCCTGGCGGTGGTTGGCGTGCATCTGTAAGAGCCGCCCGATCCGCTCTTTTTTCTGCTTGGTGGAGTTGTAAACATAGGAACCAGTGTTAAGAGACCCCGAATACACCCTGAAAAAGGTCAATTTGCCCACGTAGGGATCAACCATGACCTTGAAAGCCAAGGCTGCGAACGGTTCCTCATCGTGGGCCGAGCGCCGGTCCTCCTGACCGGTTTTCGGATCAAGCCCGGCCACGGCGGGAACGTCGGTCGGTGCGGGCAGGTAATCGACCACGGCGTCCAGGAGAGCCTGGACCCCCTTGTTCCGGTAAGACGAACCGCACAGCATCGGGACGATCTTCACCGCCAGGGTGGCCTTACGGATGCCGATCTTGATGTCTTCCACCGTAAGCTCTTCCCCGTCCAGGTACTTCGTGAGCAGTCCCTCATCAGTCTCGGCCACCGTCTCCAGAAGTCGATCCCGGTATTCAGGCACGATGCTGGCAATATCGGCCGGAACCGGTATCTCTTTGAATTTGGTGCCCAGGTCATCCGTATAGATAAAAGCCTTATTGGTAACGAGATCGACCAGGCCGGCGAACTTGTCCTCGGCCCCGATTGGAATCTGGACCGCTACTGGATTGGCCCCCAGTTTATCCCTAATTGAACGCATACTCTTGAAAAAGTCGGCGCCCACCCGGTCCATCTTGTTGATGTAGGCGATTCGCGGTACACGGTACTTGTCCGCTTGACGCCAGACGGTTTCCGACTGGGGTTCAACTCCCGCCACCGAGTCAAACACGGCAACCGCACCGTCAAGTACCCGCAGGGAGCGCTCTATCTCGACCGTAAAGTCCACGTGCCCTGGTGTGTCAATAATGTTTATCCGGTAGTCGCGCCAGAAACAGGTGGTCGCCGCCGAGGTGATGGTAATACCGCGCTCCTGCTCCTGGACCATCCAGTCCATGGTGGCCGCGCCGTCGTCAACCTCGCCGATCCGGTGCACCCTACCGGTATAATAGAGTATCCGCTCGGTGGTCGTAGTCTTACCGGCGTCGATATGGGCCATTATGCCGATGTTGCGTGTTCTTTCGAGCGGAAACACCCGGGCCATTCGCCGAGACACCCCCTTTTTTACCACCTATAATGTGCAAACGCCTTGTTGGCTTCCGCCATCCGGTGTGTGTCTTCTTTCTTCTTGACCGCGCCCCCGACCCCGTTCGCCGCGTCCATGATTTCGGCCGCCAGTTTTTCGCGGGTGCTCTTGCCCGGTCTCTGGCGGGCGTAGTTGGTCAGCCACCGAATCGCCAGAGTCTGCCGGCGATCGGCCCGGACTTCAACGGGCACCTGGTAGTTGGCGCCACCAACCCGCCGCGGCCTGGTCTCCACGATGGGCATCAGGTTCTTCATCGCCTGTTCCAGGACCTCGAGCGGCTCGCGCCCGGTCTTTTCGCGGACTATGTCCAGCGCGCCGTAACAAATCGATTCGGAGACACCGCGCTTTCCGTCCTGCATCATCTGGTTCACCAGCTTGGTCAGCACCTTGCTGCCGTAAACCGGATCGGCCAGCGGTTCCCTTTTCGGAACGGCTCCTCTACGTGGCACATCTTTCCCCCCCTACTTCTTGGGCCTTTTCGTCCCATATTTTGAACGTCCCCGGTTCCGGTTCTGGACTCCGGCGGTGTCCAGAGCCCCACGGACGATATGGTAACGCACGCCCGGCAGATCCTTGACCCGGCCGCCCCGGACCAAGACCACCGAGTGCTCTTGCAGGTTGTGCCCGATGCCCGGAATGTAAGTGGTCACCTCGTAACCGTTGGTCAGGCGGACACGCGCTACTTTACGCAGGGCGGAATTGGGCTTTTTAGGCGTGGTGGTGTAAACCCGGGTGCACACCCCCCGTTTTTGCGGGGACTCCTTCAGCGCCGGGGAAGCCGACTTCTTAACCATGGTTTCACGGCCCTTGCGTATCAACTGACTCACAGTTGGCATTTCCTCTCCACCTCCTCCGGTCTAATTATTTCCATTACTAAACCATTCTACAAATTTATCCCCTTACCCCAGGTGGTAAGGGGAAGCACTTACTCCTCCGTAACCGCCGCCGAAGCACAGTCAACCACAATGCCGCACGCCTTCCCGAGTTCCCGCATCGAATCAACCTTGACCAGCGGCGTGCCCCTGGCCAGGCAGGATTCAATAATCGGGGCGATCACCCGGCGGTCGGCATCAAGCGCCACAAACACCACCCGGGCCTGACCCCGTTGGATCGCCTTCAGGGTTTGCCTGGAACCGACCGTCTTCTTGCGGGCCGCCGCAATTCTTTTCAAGGGCACTGCCGTCATCCCCCAGGAACTAACAGACGACACTAAAAAATGATAGCACCACCGAAACCTTTTGTCAACGTCATCTATTGTATTTGCAGGTCCTTTTCCAGCGGTGGCTCTTCGGTGTCGACTTCGATACTCCGGTAGCGGTTCATTCCGGTGCCGGCCGGCACCAGCTTCCCGATGATCACGTTTTCCTTCAGGCCCAAGAGCGGATCGACCTTGCCCTTAATGGCGGCTTCGGTCAGCACCCGGGTCGTCTCCTGGAAAGAGGCGGCCGACAGGAAGGAGTCGGTGGCCAGGGAAGCCTTGGTGATCCCCAAGAGCACCGGTTTCTTCGTGGCCGGGCTACCGCCCGCGGCCTCGGTGCGCTGGTTCTCCCCCTCGAAATCGAGGACGTCCACCAGGCCTCCGGGCAGAAACTCGGTGTCTTGCGCGTCGTCGATCTTGACTTTGCGCAGCATCTGGCGGATGACCACCTCGATGTGCTTGTCGTTGATGTCCACGCCCTGCATCCGGTACACCCGCTGCACCTCCCGCAGGAGGTAAAGCTGCACCGCCGCCATGCCCTTGATCTTCAACAGGTCGTGCGGGTTGACAGAACCCTCGGTCAACTCGTCGCCGGCCTCCACAAAGTCCCCGGTCTGCACCTTCAGGCGCGCGCCGAACGGGATGGTGTACTGCACCCGTTCCCCGTCTTCGCTCTTAAGCTCAATCTCACGCCGTCCCTTGACCTCCCGGACCTCGGCCACCCCGTTGATTTCGGCCACAATCGCCTGGCCCTTCGGTTTCCGGGCTTCAAAAAGTTCCTCCACCCGCGGCAGGCCCTGCGTGATGTCCTCGCCGGCTACACCGCCGGTGTGGAAGGTGCGCATGGTCAACTGCGTGCCGGGCTCGCCGATCGACTGGGCGGCGATGATCCCCACGGCTTCCCCGATGTCCACCTGGCGGCCGGTGGCCAGGTTGCGGCCGTAGCACTTCCTGCAAACCCCGTGCCGGGTCTTGCAGGTGAATACCGAACGGATGGCCACTTTCTTGATCCCGGCGGTCAGGATGGCTTCGGCCATCTCCTCTTCGATCTCTTGCTGGGCGTCGACGATCGGGGTGCCGTCCGGGTGATAAACCGGTTTCGCCGCGATGCGGCCCACGATCCGGTCGTCGAGCGTCTCGATGATCTCAGTACCGTCCCGCAGGTCCTCGACTTCAATATAATCCTCGGTGCCGCAGTCCACTTCGCGGACAATAACGTCCTGGGCCACGTCCACCAGTCTCCGGGTCAGGTAACCCGAGTCGGCCGTCCGGAGCGCGGTGTCCGCCAGACCCTTGCGCGCCCCGTGCGTGGAGATGAAATACTCCAGCACCGAGAGCCCCTCCCGGAAGTTGGCTTTGATCGGCAGGTCGATGATCCGCCCGGACGGGTCGGCCATCAACCCGCGGAGCCCGGCCAGCTGCCGAATCTGCTGGATGTTGCCCCGCGCACCCGAGATAGCCATCATGTACACCGGGTTGAACCGGTCCAGGCTGGCCAGCAGTTCGTCGGTAATGTCCTGGGTGGCCTTGTTCCAGGTGGCGATCACGTGGCGGTATTTTTCGTCGAACGTGATGAGACCCCGCCTGTACTCGTCCTCAATCGCTTCGACCTGTTTGTCCGCTTCGGCGAGGATCTCCTTTTTCTTCTCCGGAATGACGATGTCACCCATGCCGATGGTCAACCCGCCCTGGGTGGCGTATTTGAACCCCAACTCCTTAATGCCATCCAAGAGTTCGGCGGTCTGGGTGTAACCCAACTTGCGGTAGCACTTTTCGATGGTCTTGCTCAAGAGCTTCTTGTCGACCAGCGCGTTGATGAAACCGAGTTCTTCCGGCACCGGACCGTTGAAAATGATCCGCCCGACCGTAGTCTCCAGCAGTTGTCCGTCCGGCATCCGCACTTTGATCAGGGCGTGCAGATCCACCACCCCGGTCTCGTAAGCCAGAATGGCCTCGTCCGCATCACGGTAGAAGTTGCCTTCACCCTTGGCACCCGGCCGGTCAATGGTCAAGTAGTAAATCCCGAGGACCATGTCCTGGGTCGGGACGGTGACCGGGCGTCCGTCCTTCGGGTTCAGGATGTTGTAGGTGGACAGCATCAAGAGCCGGGCCTCGGCCTGAGCCTCGGCCGAAAGCGGCACGTGTACCGCCATCTGGTCACCGTCGAAGTCGGCGTTGTAGGCCGTACAGACCAGGGGATGAATCTGGATCGCTTTGCCCTCCACCAGCACCGGTTCAAAAGCCTGGATTCCCAGGCGGTGCAGGGTGGGGGCGCGGTTCAAAAGCACCGGGTGCTCCTTGATCACGTCCTCGAGCACATCCCAGACCTCGGGCCGTACCCGCTCCACCTTACGCTTGGCGCTCTTGATGTTGTGGGCGTGGCCGTCGCCGACCAAGCGCTTCATGACAAACGGTTTAAACAGCTCCAGGGCCATTGTCTTGGGGAGCCCGCACTGGTGCAACTTCAGGGACGGTCCGACCACGATGACCGAACGGCCGGAGTAGTCGACCCGCTTGCCCAGCAGGTTTTGCCGGAAACGCCCCTGCTTGCCTTTCAGCATGTCGCTCAGGGACTTCAAGGGGCGGTTTCCCGGACCGGTGACCGGGCGGCCCCGCCGCCCGTTGTCGATCAGGGCGTCAACCGCCTCCTGGAGCATGCGCTTTTCGTTGCGGACGATGATGTCAGGCGCGCCGAGTTCCAGGAGCCGCTTCAGGCGATTGTTGCGGTTGATCACCCGCCGGTAAAGGTCGTTTAAGTCGGAGGTGGCGAACCGGCCACCGTCCAGTTGGACCATGGGCCGGAGTTCCGGAGGAATGACCGGGAGCATATCCATGATCATCCAGGCCGGGCCATTGTGGGATTTGCGGAAAGATTCCACCACTTCGAGCCGGCGGATCGCCCTGATCCGCCGCTGTCCGGTCACGTCCCGGATCTCCTGCCTTAGCTCGGACGCCATTTCCTGCAGGTTGATTTCTTCCAGGAGGACCTTTATGGCTTCGGCGCCCATGGACGCCTGGAAATTGGTCTGGTATTTTTCCCGGTATTCCCGGTACTCCTGCTCGGTCAGGAGTTGTTTCTTGAACAGCGGGGTGTCCCCGGGTTCGGTCACAATATAAGAAACAAAATAGAGCACTTTTTCCAGGGCCCGGGGGGACATATCCAGCAAGAGCCCCATCCGGGACGGGATCCCTTTGAAATACCAGATGTGGGACACCGGGGCCGCCAGCTTGATATGCCCCAGCCGTTCCCGGCGCACTTTGGAGCGAGTGACCTCCACCCCGCACCGGTCGCAAACCACACCCTTATACCGTACACGCTTGTACTTGCCGCAATAGCATTCCCAGTCCCGGGTCGGTCCGAAGATCCGTTCGCAAAACAAACCGTCACGCTCAGGCTTCAGGGTCCGGTAGTTGATGGTCTCCGGCTTCTTCACCTCGCCGTGGGACCAGGCACCGATGTGCTCCCCGGATGCCAACCCGATCCTGATCCGGTCGAAGTTGGTAAGATCAAGCACTATATTGCTCCCTCCCAGAGTGGTGATCGATCGTCGGTGGTCAGTTGTCAACGAAGACCACCGAGGCCGAACAAAAGTCCTTTTCGCGCCTTGGCACAATCCTAGATCACTTCACGGTGCGCACAGGGTAATTACCGATGACCAACGACCGACGACTGATCATTCCTCTTCTTCCAACCCCTCGCCGACCTCCTCATTTTCATCGTCAACGTCTTTGAAAGGCTTTTCCTCTTCGCGGGAATCTTCGCCTCCCTCTTCCGCCAAATCTTCGTCCTCTTCCGCTGCCCCGCCTTTCGCCGGTTGTTCCCCTTCTTCCTCCAGGAAATTAATGAACCCCCGGTTGTCATCATCCTCGGCCTCCCCGGGCAGAACTTTGGCCTCCGGTTCCGGCACCCGGAAATCGAGCCCCAGTTCCTTGCCGGTTTCAGTAACGTCCTCGTCAATCTCCTTGATCTCGACTTCGGTGTCTTCCTCCGTAAGCACTTTGACGTCCAGGCCCAAGCTCTGCAGTTCCTTGATCAACACCTTGAAGGACTCCGGCACTCCGGGCTCGGGTACGTTCTCACCTTTTACAATGGCTTCGTATGTCTTCACCCGGCCGACCACGTCGTCCGACTTCACCGTCAGAATCTCTTGCAGGGTGTACGCCGCGCCGTAAGCCTCCAGCGCCCAGACCTCCATTTCGCCGAAGCGCTGTCCGCCGAACTGGGCTTTGCCGCCCAGCGGCTGCTGCGTCACCAGGGAATATGGACCGGTGGAACGGGCGTGAATCTTGTCGTCCACCAGGTGGGACAGTTTCAACATATACAGGTAACCAACGGTCACCGGGTTGTCGAACTCCATCCCGGTACGCCCGTCGCGCAGCCAGACTTTTCCTTCCGCGGGCAGCCTCGATTGTTCCAACGTCCGGATGATTTCCTCTTCACTAGCACCGGCAAACACCGGGGTGGCGATGTTGAAACCCAGAATCCGGGCGGCCCAGCCAAGGTGGGCTTCCAGAACCTGTCCGATATTCATCCGGGACGGCACCCCCAGCGGGTTCAACACCACCTCGATCGGTGTGCCATCGGGCATAAAGGGCATATCCTCCTCCGGCATGATCCGGGCGATGACCCCCTTGTTGCCGTGGCGCCCGGCCATCTTGTCCCCCTCCGAGAGTTTGCGCTTCTGCGCCACGTAGACCCGGACCAGCCGGTTGACCCCCGGCGGCAGTTCGTCGCCGTTTTCCCGTGAAAACACTTTTACATCCACAACTTTGCCGGACTCGCCGTGCGGCACCCGCAGAGACGTGTCCCGGACCTCGCGGGCCTTTTCCCCGAAGATGGCCCGCAGCAGACGTTCTTCGGCCGTCAGTTCGGTCTCACCCTTGGGGGTCACTTTGCCGACCAGGATGTCCCCGGACCGGACCTCGGCACCAATGCGGATGATCCCCCGGTCGTCAAGATCCTTTAGTGCTTCGTCACCCACATTCGGAATATCGCGGGTGATTTCCTCCGGGCCCAGCTTGGTATCCCGGGCGTCACACTCGTACTCCTCAATATGAATGGAGGTATAGTAGTCCTCCTTGACCAGACGTTCGCTGACCAGAATGGCGTCCTCGTAGTTGAAGCCTTCCCAAGGCATAAAAGCGGTCAGGATGTTTTTGCCCAGGGCCAATTCACCATAGTCGGTGCAGGGACCGTCGGCGATGACCTCCCCGGCGGCGACCTGCTGACCCTTGAACACGATCGGACGCTGGTTAAAGCAAGTACCCTGGTTTGACCGCCCGAACTTGACAAGGCGGTATGAATCCACCGGGCCGTTGTCGGTACGGATCTTGATTCCGGTGGCACTTACCCGGTCCACCGTACCTCCATTCTTCGCAATAACCAGAACCCCGGAGTCGTAAGCCGCTTTATCCTCGATCCCGGTACCGATGAAAGGCGCTTCCGCCTTTAGAAGCGGCACGGCTTGGCGCTGCATGTTCGCACCCATCAACGCCCGGTTGGCGTCGTCGTGCTCCAGAAACGGGATCAGGGAGGTGGCCACACTGAAAACCTGCTTCGGGGAAACGTCCACATAGTCGACCTGCTCGGAATCGACCATGAGAATGTCGCCCCGGTAACGGCAGTTGACCTTCTGGTCCCGGAAATAACCGTTTTCGTCCAAGTCCACGTTGGCTTGGGCGATCACGTATTCTTCTTCCTCGTCGGCCGTCAGGTACTCGATCTCGTCCACAACCTGACGCTTTTTCTTGTCCACCCGCCGGTAAGGCGTCTCAATAAAACCGAATTCGTTAACCCGCCCGTAGGTGGTCAGCGAACCGATCAACCCGATGTTCGGACCCTCCGGTGTCTCGATGGGGCAGACCCGGCCGTAGTGGGAATGGTGCACGTCCCGGACCTCAAAGCCCGCCCGTTCCCGGGATAGGCCGCCCGGTCCCAGGGCCGACAGCCGGCGCTTGTGGGTCAGTTCGGCAAGTGGGTTGGTCTGGTCCATGAACTGCGACAACTGGCTCGAACCAAAGAACTCCTTGATCGATGCCACCACGGGCCGGATGTTGATCAAAGCCTGCGGGGTGATGACCTCGACGTCCTGGATGGTCATGCGCTCACGCACCACCCGCTCCATGCGGGCCAGCCCGATCCGAAACTGGTTTTGCAGGAGTTCACCCACCGAACGCAGACGGCGGTTGCCCAGGTGGTCGATGTCGTCCGCACGGCCCTCGCCCTGCATCAACCTGATCAGGTAACGCATGGCGGCCAGGATATCCTCGCGGGTAAGCTCGCGGATGAATTCACGCTCCACCGGAACTTCCTGGTTCAGATGACGGTCAAATTCGGTACGGCCGCTGCGCTCCTCCTCCTTGGCAAAGCGGTACAGCACGCCGTGTTTCAACTTCTTGAAAAGCTTGTAACGACCGACCACCGCCAAGTCGTAACGCTTGGGGTCGAAGAACAGCATCTCCAGCAGGGAACGGGAACTCTCGACGGTCGGTGGTTCCCCGGGACGCAAGCGCTTGTAGATTTCGATCAGGGCATCGTCGTCGCTGTCGGTATTGTCCTTGTTCAACGTCTCCTGGATGCTCTTGTGCTGGTCGAACAGCTCCAGTATCCGGGCCTTGTTGCCGAATCCCAGGGCCTTGATCAGGACGGTGGCCGGAATCTTCCGCGTGCGGTCCACCCGTACCCAGATCTGGTCCTGGATGTCGGTTTCAAACTCCAGCCAGGCACCCCGGTTGGGGATGATCGTGGCGCCGTAAACGTTTTTGCCGCTGGGATCGGGCTGGATGTTGAAGTAGACACCGGGGGAACGGACCAGTTGGCTGACGATTACTCGCTCGGCCCCGTTAATAATGAAGGTACCCTGTTCGGTCATGAGCGGGAAATCGCCCATGAACACGTCCTGTTCCTTGACCTCGCCGGTTTCCCGGTTGATCAGGCGTACCTTGATCCGCATCGGAGCCGCGTAGGTGACGTCGCGGTCCTTGCATTCCTGCACGCTGTACTTGGGGTCTCCCAGTTGGTAGTCCAGAAACTCAAGCACCAGGTTACCGGTAAAATCCTGAATCGGGGAAATGTCGTGGAAGACTTCGTGGAGTCCCTTGTCCAAAAACAAGTCGTAGGAACGCTTTTGAACTTCTACCAGGTCGGGAAGATCGAGGACTTCGTTCGCTTCGCCGAAAACGTGACGCACTCTGGGCCTAACGGCCTGCATACCCCAACCCCCTGAAAAAGAAAATACGAAAAGCAAGGTTCAAGTTTACCTCGCTTTATGCCTAAGAGTCAAGTTATCCGGAGTATTGCCCCTATCCTGGAAGAAAATACGCTGTACAAGCGCAACGACTTTAAATATTAACACGGCCAGGACTCTTTGTCAAGAAAAAATGGGTAGAAAAATGTGGCACCGCAAGTGAAAGAATTGTCAGTGGCCGGAAGCCATCCGGCCACCGCTTACGATAATCCTGAATCCTGACTTTTAACTCCTGAATTCTGACTTTAATTCTTCCGCTACTTCTGGATTCTGAATTCTGAATTCTTGCCCCTGCTACTTGATTTCCACGGCGGCGCCGGCCTCTTCCAGCTTCGCCTTGACAGCCTCGGCCTCTTCCTTGTTGACCTTCTCCTTGACCGGCTTCGGGGCACCGTCAACGAGCTCCTTGGCCTCTTTCAGGCCAAGCGCCGTAATCTCCCGGACCACCTTGATCACGTTGATCTTCTTCTCGCCGACCTGCTTCAAGATGACGTCGAATTCAGTCTGCTCCTCTTCCTCCACCGGGGCCGCCACCGCTCCGGCCGCCGGGGCCGCCGCCACGGCCGCCACCGGGGCCGCCGCGCTGACACCGAACTCCTTTTCCATGGCCTTGACCAGGTCGGCCAGTTCGAGCACGGTCAACCCCTTTACGGCCTCGATAATCTCGTTTACTTTCGACATGTGATTTTGACCTCCCGGTTTTGTTGATTTTGGAATCCGAATTCGTGAGTGCCCGGAGCTACTCTCCGGCCGCCTTTTTCTCTCGCACGGCCTCCAGGACGTAGACCAGTTTCCGTATGTTGCCCTGCAGCACGTGCACCAGACCGGCAATCGGAGCCTGGAAGGTGCCGGCCACCTGACCCATGAGTACGTCACGGGGCGGCAGGTCGGCCAGCCGCTGCACGCTCTCCACCGGGATCACCCGGCCCTGCAACACGCCGCCCTTCAGTTCAAACTCTCTGTATTCCTTTTGAAACTGGGCCATCAACTTGCTGAGGGTGACCTCATCTTCGTAAGCGAAGGCGACGGCCGTCGGACCCTTGAGCAGGTCGTCCAAGTCCTGAATGCCGGCCTCGCGCGCCGCCAGGCGCGTCAAAGTGTTCTTGACCACCAGCATCTGGGCGCCGCTCTCCCGTATTTTACGCCTGAGCGCGGTCATCTCGGCCACGCTCAGCCCCCGGTAGTCACTCAGGA
>JACUUW010000268.1 GCA_014859075.1 Desulforudis sp. | reverse complement strand
CGGCGCTAATTCTCGGAGGCGTTCGGGGAAATCAATCGAGAGAGCTCCCGCGGAGCCTGGCTGCAGGCGCCAACCGGAGCGAAATCTAAACAACAGCCTACGCTCGTAGCCGGCCTCTTGTGGTCTTTCTTCCGGACGGTGGGTTCGACTCCCCCCGCCTCCACCAAAAATCAAACGCCTAGACGGCGTTTTTGTTTTTGAGCTGCCTGATGATCGTTTTCAACTTTTCCGGTCTGGACCGGTTCGGATCACCCGGGTTCGACAGTTCCGGGCCGTTTTCTAGATATCCCGAAAAGACAAACCCAGTAATATCAACGCTTTGCGAGTTCGGGTACTGTGCAAATCCAAAAAATGCATAGATACACGTTTGTTGAAGTTTACTCTTGCCCACTGATTGGTACACGTGCTATAATATAGATATGTATATCCGCACTACCAGCCGCCAAAACAAGAACGGCACCGAAACCCGCTACGTGCAACTGGCCCACAATAAGTGGAACCCGAAAGCACGTCGTTCCGAGGTCCAGGTTATCTACAATTTCGGCCGCGAAGAGCACGTGGACCGCCAAGGTCTTGAACGCCTGGCCCGGAGCATTTCCCGTTACCTGGGACCGGAAGAGACGCTCCGCTTTGAAAGCAGTCGTGACCACGGCGAAGAATTCCGGTTTGAAACCTCCAAGCCTCTCGGTGGCGCCTGGGTGCTGCACGAACTGTGGAAGCAGCTGGCCGTCGACCAGGTGCTCAAGAAACTGCTCAAAGAACGCAAGTTCCAAAGCCCGGTGGAGCGGGCCATCTTCGCCCTGGTGGCCAACCGGGCCCTTTCTCCCATGAGCAAGCGCGCCGTGGAAGAGTGGGTGGCCCAGGACGTATACATCCCCGACCTGCCGGACATCCCGCTCCACCACCTGTACCGGGCCATGGATTTTTTGTTGGAGGCCCAGGAACCCCTGCAGTACCAGGTCTTCTGCCAGGTCAGCCATCTGTTTAATCTGGAGGTGGACCTGTTGTACTTTGACACCACCTCCACCTACTTCGAGATCGAGACTGAAGATGACGAAGGTTTAAGGCGCAAGGGTCATACCAAGGACTCCCGGCCGGACCTCCCCCAGGCGGTGATCGGCCTGGCGGTGACCCGGGACGGCATCCCGGTGCGCTGTTGGGTCTGGCCGGGCAACACCGCCGATATGTCCGTTGTCCAGGAGGTCAAGAACGACCTGGTCGGCTGGAAGCTCGGCCGGGTGATCACCGTCCTGGACCGCGGCATGGCTTCCGATGAGAACCTCCGCTATCTCCAAAGAGCTGGCGGCCACTACATTGCCGGGGAACGCATGCGGGCCGGCAAGGAGGCGGTGGAAAAGGCGCTTTCCCACCCGGGCCGATTCAAGACCGTGCGCGATAACCTGGAGGTCAAGGAGATCGTTATCGGCAACGGCGAGGCCCGCACCCGCTACGTCCTGGTCCGCAATCCCGAGGAAGTCCAACGGGACCAGGCCAAGCGGGAAGAGATCCTGGAGAAACTCAAGCTTGAGTTGGCCCGCATCGGCGAGCTAGACGGTGCGCCCCACACCAAGGCGGTCTGTAGCATCATTGCGCACCCCACCTACGGCCGGTACCTCAAAACCGATAAGCGCGGCCAACCCCGGATCGACAAGGATAAGATCAAGGCCGAGGAACGCCTGGACGGCAAGTACCTCCTACGCACTTCAGATGACACCCTCGCTCCGGAGGACGTGGCCCTCGGCTACAAGCAGTTGCTGCAGGTGGAGGATGCCTTCCGCACCCTGAAGAGCACCCTGGAGCTGCGGCCCGTGTACCACCGGCTGGAGGACCGCATCCGTGCCCACGTGCTGCTCTGCTGGTTGGCGCTGCTCTTGATTCGCGTAGCCGAGAACAAAACCGGACAGACCTGGAGAACCATTCGTACACACCTGGAGCGAATGCACGTCGGCGAATTTGTGTTCCCCTCGGGACGTGTGCATCAGCGCACCGAAA
>JACUUW010000267.1 GCA_014859075.1 Desulforudis sp. | reverse complement strand
CACACCCCGTTTCCGTAATGTTGCCGTCTTTTTGCCCCTCTGTTTGGTTCTTGCAGCGTGGGCGGTGTTCCGGCAAAGGCCATGGCTGGCCTGGGCGTTGCTTGCGCCCTATGTGGCCTTTTTCGGGTGGCTCGCATGGTCGATTTCTGCCTCGTATATGTAAGGAGGTCAATGCCGATGGCGAAGTGTTTTCGCGGGAGGCCGATGATAGTTCTTATCTGTGTTCTGGGTCTGCTGCTCAGTGCCGGATGCGGGACGGAACGCAGCGGCGAGCGCTTCGAGGTGCGTTTCAGTGATGTGACGGCGGGAATCGCCGGTCTCGAGTGTGGTGCTGTCAATGAGATTTACCAAAAGTCCCTTTACGTCAGGGAACCGCGGGTCCTCTCCATTCTGCAGGAGCAGTTGGCGCAGGCCGAGCCTGGCGAACCACCCGTGGATCGGCCTCGGGGGTCCTTCCTGGTCGCGTTTGAGCTGGCCGACGGCCGGAAGGCGGAGCAGTGCCCGTATGTGTATAACGATCTGGCCCGGGAGGAGCCGGGGTACATCCAGTTCCCCGACGGCTGGTACGAGGTTCCCGGGGAGTTCCACTCCCTGCTGGAAGCACTGTTCGACTATCCGGACGCCTCCGTAGATGTGGATCCCGCCGCCGCCCGTTTTCTGAGCGAGTACGGCTGGACTCCGTTTCTACGCATCAATACCCTGATCGTAGACCTGCCGCTTGCGTTTGTGCACCAACCGGGAGAGTATCCCGAGGTCCTGTACTGGGCCTACAACAACGAGCTGAACAGGGACATCGGCCTCGACCTTACCCCCTACCTGGGCCGGGCGGTGGAGGTCAACCTTTACAAGGTCGTCGAGTTCCTGCCGGAGTTCATGCGGCCGCGGCGTGAGGCGGGCCGGGCGGTGGTGGTGCGTCATCAGGGGGAAATCGTCGGGGCCTGGCTGGACGCCGGCCGGCATTACGCCTTTGCCTGTTCCCTCACGGGGCGCCCCATGGAGGAGGTCACCGGGAGGACTTGGGAGGAGTGGATAGCGGGCCTGATCGACCCTGCCGATCCGTTTGAGCGGGAACTGGCCGCCCTCACCCCGGAAGAGGTTATCGAGGCCTGGTTCGACGCCCTGGGCCGCGGCGACGGCCGCATGTATTACGCCTTGGAAACCCGGCGGAACCAGGCACAGCGCCTGTTTAGCAACATGGACAACCACTTCCTGTACAACCCCGGGTGGGACAACGAATACCTGCGCAACGTCACCTCCGCCGGGGTGCTTAACATTCAACCGCTGGAACGTTCGGGGTTTAGTGATTCCCCCGGGACTCTTCATTATGGGGTAAACGTAGACCTGCAAGTGAAAGAGCCGGTGACGCACGGCAGCGGCCCGCAAACACGCTTTGTTACGCTGGTTCGGGAAACCCCGGAAACCAGCTGGCGGATCGACGGCTGCGGTACCGGGCCGTAGCGGGGGGTCGCGCAAGGATGGGTATGTTGCCGGGTTACCGTCGGTAGGAACGGCTGAACCGTTTCGTTACAAAACGGCGAGGGCGGCGAGCAGTATCAGCACCAACACGCTCACGGCGATACAGTTCCTGGAGGTGCCGGGCGCCGGGTTGCCGGGCGGCGCAGGGGACCATTCCTCCTGGTACCATTTTTCGATCCCCGATTGCAGCGGGGAGCCTTCGTAACCATCCCGCGTGGACGGCCGGTTGTCATCGGCCGGTGCCGCCTGTTTCAAATCCGGCTTGTCCGTCTGCACGGCCATCCCTCCTCCCAATGAATCCCTTTACACGTTGGACCCTCTGGAGCGGCATTTGGTTTCCCCGAATCAACTTTTTCTTTGTGAGTCTTTCGCCGCAGGGGGTCCGGATCGGTGGTTAATTATCCACCATCGGGAGTTATTTAAAATATTACAGCTGTGACCGTGGCCCACTGTCTTCTAGACGGCGATGCAAAGCACAAGGATGACCAGCAACACTACCACCGTCAGCACGAAGTAAACGTGAGCGGTACCGGATTCGGAGGT
>JACUUW010000044.1 GCA_014859075.1 Desulforudis sp. | reverse complement strand
AACGATGTATTGTCCCGAATCGGTGGTGACGAGTTTGCCGTGTTACTTCCGAACGTTACCGAACTGACTGTCGAAAGGGCTTGTCGAAAGATCGCCGCGGGCATAGATCTTTACAATAAGTCACACTCCGATCTTCCGTTGAGTGTATCCGTCGGATATGCAGTCAGCAGCGCTCCGCCCTTTGATATGACCGACTTGTTTCGGAAAGCGGACAATGAAATGTACCGCGAAAAGCTGCACCGTAGCCGAAGTGCCCGCAGCGCCATCGTTCAAACCCTGAAGAAGGCGCTCGAGGCCCGGGACTTTATGACGGAGGGGCACTGCGACCGCCTGCAGCAGTTGGTAACGATGCTGGCCAAGGCCCTTGGGCTGCCGGAAAACACCCAGGCCGATTTGCGCCTGCTGGCTCAGTTCCACGATATCGGCAAAGTGGGTATTCCAGACCGTATCCTTTTCAAGAAGGGCCCTCTGAATCAGCAGGAGGTGTCGGAAATGCGCCGGCACTGCGAGATCGGCCACCGCATCGCGGTCTCGTCACCGGATCTAGCCCCTATAGCCGATTGGATTCTCAAACACCATGAGTGGTGGAACGGACAAGGTTACCCTCTCGGCCTCATGGGTGAGGAAATCCCGTTGGAATGCCGAATTCTGGCCATTGCCGATGCTTACGACGCTATGACCAGTAACCGCCCCTACCGCAAAGCCCTGTCCAAGAAGCAAGCAGTCGAAGAACTCGTGAAATGTGCCGGCACCCAGTTTGATCCGGTGCTGGTCACAGAATTCCTGAGTGCGCTGAGAAAAAGTGAAAACGCCCTGGGGAATGTGGCCGTGAGGGGGCAGTAACGGGCCGGCGGTTTTGCCGCGAACTTCCTCACCGTAGCGTGCCGGGCGGAGCTTTCCAAGGGAAGCTGCTTTACGAGGAGCCCGGCGAACGGCAAACCTGCTTAAAGCAGACATGGGGAGACATGGGGGGGGAGACATGGGGACGGTTCTCTTGTCTTGGACACGGGAACCGTCCCCCTACCGGAACCGTCCCCCTACCGGATTGTTCCCCTTGTCCGGGTAGAGCGCCATCAAGCCCAAGGGCTCAATCAGCAAGTAAAACGAGACTCTTTGGCAGCGGTTCGGTGGACAGCACCGCCGCCAGGGTCATGGTCTCCGCCTTGTCCCAATCCGGCAGCGTAACGACCGCCCGGCCGTCGGTGACGGGTGACTGAACCACCGGGTTCGCGAGCGGCTTTCCGTCCAGGTGAATCGGTAGGTTACGGCCTACGTTGTTCAGCGTCAGCTCAGCGAACAACTCGGTGCCCTGCCCGTTGAACTCCAGCAGTACACCGTAGGACGAAGTCATCGGCCGCCTCTCGGCAACGGCATTTTCCAAATGCTCGTTAGTAAGCGACAACTCGTGGTCCGCTCCTATCTGCAGTAACCCCCTGCGCGCCAGCTGGGCCCAGGGTATGTCTTCCTCCCACCAGGCTTCCACCTGTAAACGATGACCGTCTACGCCCACACTGATTTGTTCCGCCCCAAGATGGCGTAACCGCCGGTCGATTATGGCGGCGATCGTTTGCACCTCCGCGGGCGTGGCCTCGCCATCCACGTTTAAGTCAGCCTGCCGCCTGGTTTTCGCTACATCTTCCGGCTCTCTACGCATTAAATCCAACCAGTTCTCTCCGTGGTGCTCACTGTAATAAACCAGTTCAAACTGATCGTCGATGATTCTTATGTCCGCCTGCCGCACCAGTTGTTCGGTGTAATCTTCCCAGGCGTTTTCCATTAACACCTGAAGCCTGAACCCCATTGCTTCCGGATGCCGATCATACAGTGCTTCGTCAAACTCCGCCCGCAAATGGTTGATAGTTATTTTTCGGGCATAGCGGGGCAGGTTCGCTTCCCGCCACTCCTCTCTTCGGTAGTCGTGTCCCCGCAAGACTTCCGTCTCCAGTCGCCGCATCTCCTCCATTTGGGCCTGCAGCTCATCCGGAGCGTCCTGCTCGAGGGCGTCGGCCTGCGCCAGAATGTCCTGGGCTTCATCCAGGTCAACTTCGTGACCATGTTCTACCGCCTTCCGGTAAAGCACAACCTGCCGAACCAGGTGGTTGAAAGCAGCGTTTTCATCCATTCCGCTTTCGGGTAATTCGCGTATGATTCGTTGGAAGTATCTCAGCTCATCCGGGGTGGGCTCGGTTGATTCAAACGGGGACAGCGCCAGAAAATACGACCGCAGAGAATAATCCTGTTCTTTAGTCAGCTGGTTCGGCTCAAGACCCAACCGCCGGACCAGCTTTTCGTAATCAGGCCGGCGTTCTTCGGTGATTTCCGGCTCCGTATGCGCCTCGTATTCCAATAAATAATTCGATATCGCAGATTCTACTTCCCTTTGCACAATCTGTCGCTGAATATCTTCCGTGGTGATTTCCATCCCATTCACCAAAGCCACCGTATCGGGTGCGGTCGGCACCTCGGCCTGCCGGCAGCCCGCCGTTATCAGCATCAGGAACAGTATGGGGAGACAAAAGCACAGCCAGTGTCTTTTTTTAACTCTAATTGTTTTCATCCGGCACCATCCCCGCATTCGTTCCAGTGTAACCCCGCAGCGCCGGCAAACCATCTTTAAGGACATGACCAATCCGGAGCCGGCAAGGTTTAAAAAAGTTAAGGAAGGCGAACTTGATCAAGCAAGCCCGCCTTCCTTAATAGTACCAGAGAACCTGAGATACGGCTACTTGGGTTTATACATACCCCGGCTCTGCATGTACTTGAAAATACCTTCCCCGTGCTGCTGTTCCTCTTTCTGGATATGGTTCAACGCCTGGCGCATGTTGGTGTCGGTGAATTCAAAAATGGCGGTGTCGTAAGTGCCGGAGACGTATTTTTCAGTCATCAGCAGGTCGTTGCAGAGCGCGGCGTCGTTCTGATCCGCCATCGTGCCCTGTAGGGCGGCCTGCGACACCTGACCGGCAGCGGCTTGCGTATTCCGCTGATTCTGCTGACCTTGCAAGTTGGGGACCTGGCCGTTCAGCATCTGGTTGATGGTGTTCCAATGCTGCTGTTCTTGGGCCGCGTAGTCTTTGAACAACTGCTTCAGTTCGGGGTCCTGGGCCTGCCCGGCGTAGTTGGTGTACTTCTGGATGCAGACTTCCTCATGCTTTTTTTGGTCCTCCAGGAGCAGTCTTTCTTTCTGGGTGAGCTTGACCATAAAAACACCTCCGGCTGTTATCCTCCCTAGCCGGCGGTGTTTTCATTCATGGGGTCAGGCGTTCCCGGGCACGGGCGATGGCGGCGCGCACCGTTTCAGGAGCCGGGCCGCCGCACCCGACGGGCGGCGAGACAGTGTTCGATCCGGGGAAGACAGGGGGGGGACGGTTCTCTTGTCTCACCGAAGACAGGGGGAAAGACAGGGGGACGGTTCTCTTGTCTCACCCACACCCAGACAAGAGAACCGTCCCCCTGTCCGCCGTCTGACAAATCCGAAACCGTTGTGGTTAAAAAAATGAACCAAATGTTGCTTGTCTTTGTCTATCTATAAGGCCATAAAAGCGAAGCGAGGGGTGAACAGCCATCGAAAAGGAGCATACCACAAAAAAGGTTGGGCATTTAGAACCAGGCGGATTCCAGCCTGGAGTTGGAAATGGAATAATGGTATCAAGATGAATGGTCTTACCAGTCCAGTTTATGGAGATTGAAAACACAATACTCCTTAAAGCCTATTCTTCTGTAAACTCTTCTTCCCATTTCAGTAGCGTGAATAACACCGATATGATACCCCAGGTTGTAGGCATCACGTAGCGGTGCAAGAGTGAGCTGTGTTCCGACCTAGTTTCCGGTATTCAGTAAGGGTTGATACTATGTATATCCCCGCTGTGCCGGAAGATAGGTAGAGCATTGATGTCGCCACGGGTTTATTATGAAAAAATGCTAAATAGTATCTTACATTTGGCTTACCAAGCAGATTTCCGAAAAGATTAACGTCTACCTCTTTGCCACCGAATAATCCTTCTCCGGCGATGGCAACCCATGTACCAAGGGTCGTAATGCTATCAACTATCCTAATGGTTAGACCTTCGGGTCCTGAAAAGCTATCGTTGAAATCAGTTAAGTCCAAGGCCATTCCTATCCATTGATCCCAAATCTTAAAACCATTAGCGACCAATAGGTCCTCTAAAAAATCCGGCTTTGACCGGGGGCCGACTAACCAGGTCTCTGGATAGTCGGCGTTTTTCATTTGTTTCTTAACATAACCAATGCTTTGGCGAAGGTCCTGTTCATCCCAATCAACTTGGAGAATGAAATCGGCCCAAAAATGAGGCGCCGTTCTTACGGCCCTTATGCCTCTCTCGTTTAACAAAAAACTGTTGTACCGCCGGGCCAAATCAAAACAATAATCCACAAGGTTGTTTTCTATGCATGCCTCTATTTCGGACACAGATAAATCATTGAAACGCATCAATCCACCACTACTATAACCGCGCCCGGGCGCGGGTGATGGCGTCGCGGACCGTTGCGGGCGCCGGGCCGCCGCGCACCTTCCGGGCCGCAAGGCAGTTCTCGGTGGCCACCGCCGCGAACACGTCTTCCCCGACACCCGGGGCGAAGCGCCGGTATTCCTCCATGGTGAGTTCTTCGAGAGTCTTGCCGTGTTCCAGGCAGTACAGCACCACCCGGCCCACGATCTCGTGCGCTTCGCGGAAAGGCACGCCCCGTTGGACCAGGTAGTCGGCCAGGTCGGTCGCGTTGGTGAATCCGCCCCGGGCCGCCCGGTCCATGGCCGCCGTGCGAAACTCAAGGGCCCGCACCATCGGAGTGAACACGGTCAGGCATTTCTTCACCGTGTCCACGGCATCGAACAGCGCCTCCTTGTCCTCCTGCAAGTCCTTGTTGTAGGCCAGGGGCAGGCCCTTGAGCATGGTGAGCAGCGCCTGGAGGTCGCCGAACACCCGGCCGGATTTGCCCCGGATCAGTTCGGCCATGTCCGGGTTTTTCTTCTGCGGCATCATGCTGCTGCCGGTGGCGAAGGCGTCGTCCATCTCCACGAAGCCGAACTCGGCGCTGGACCACAGCACCAGTTCCTCGCAAAACCGGCTCAGGTGGACCATAATCAGGGCGGCGGCGGCGCAGAACTCCACGGCGAAGTCGCGGTCCGCGACGGCGTCCAGGCTGTTCTCCGCGAGCGCCGCGAAACCCAGTTCGGCGGCGGTGAATTCACGGTCGATCGGGAACACGGTCCCGGCCAGCGCCCCCGCGCCCAGGGGCATGACGTCGGTCCGCCGGTAACAGTCGGCCAGCCGCCCGTCGTCCCGGTGGAACATCTCCACGTAGGCCAGCAGGTGATGGGCCAGACTGACCGGCTGGGCGCGCTGCAGGTGGGTGTAGCCCGGCATCAACGTTTCGGTGTGCCGCTCGGCCAGATCCAGCAGGGTGCGCTGCAGTTCGGTTAATAGTTCGCGGAGGCCGACGATTTCGTGCTTGAGGTACATCCGGAGGTCCAGCGCCACCTGGTCGTTCCGGCTGCGGGCGGTGTGCAATTTCTTGCCCACGTCGCCCACCCGGGCGACCAGCAGGCGCTCCACCAAGCTGTGGATGTCCTCGTCGTCCCGCGGGGACAAGGCCACCCGGCCCGCGTCGAGCTCGGCCAGGACCGTTTCGAGACCGCGCACCAGCGCTTCGGCTTCCTGGGCCCTGATGATCCCGGTCCGCCCGAGCATGCGCGCGTGGGCGATGCTGCCGCGGATGTCGTACCGGTACAGGCGCCGGTCGAAGGAGAGGGAAGAGTGGAATTCTTCCACCAGCGCGTCGGCCTGCTTCTTGAACCGGCCGCCCCACAGTCTGGTCATGGCCTCGCCTCCCTGGTTTGTTCTAGCCGCCGGTCCGCTTCCGGACCAGGGCCTGCATCTTCACGGGCAGTCCGAACAAGTTGATGAACCCCGCCGCGTCCCGCTGGTCGTAGATGTCGTCCTTTTCGAAGGTGGACAGTTCCTGGTCGTACAGGGAGTAGGGGGACCAAATGCCCGCCGGGACACAGTTCCCTTTATATAGTTTCATCCGCACCCGGCCGGTAACCGTCTTCTGGGTCACGGCGACGAAAGCGTCCAGCGCCTCCCGGAGCGGGGTGAACCAGAGGCCGTCGTAGACCAACTCGGCGTACCGGACGGCCGCCGTGTCCTTGAAGTGCAGGGTGTTACGGTCCAGGGTTAGAAGTTCCAGTTCCCGGTGGGCGGCTATGATAATCGTTCCCCCGGGGGTTTCGTATATGCCCCGCGACTTCATTCCAATCAGGCGGTTTTCCACCATGTCCGCAATCCCGACCCCGTTCGCGCCGCCGACGGCGTTCAGCCGCTCCAGCAGGCCGACCGGGTCTAGTTCCACGCCGTCCACCCGCTTCGGCACCCCCTCCTCGAACTCGATTTCGACGAACCGCGGGGTGTCAGGGGCGCATTCGGGCGGGACGACGGTGAGGTAGAGGTTGTCCGGAGGCGCGTTCCCCGGATCCTCCAGGAGACCCCCCTCGTGGCTCAGGTGCCAGAGGTTCCGGTCCACGCTGAACGGGCGCTCCTTGGTGGCCGGCACCGGAATGTCGCGCGCCGCCGCGTACTCCATGGCCTCTTGGCGGGAGCGGATGTGCCACTCGCGCCAGGGCGCGATTACTTTCAGTCCCGGGTTCAGGGCCTTGATACCGACCTCGAACCGCACCTGGTCGTTGCCCTTGCCGGTGGCCCCGTGGGCGATGGCCTCCGCGCCCTCGGCCTCGGCCACCTCCACCAGGCACTTGGCGATCAGCGGCCGGGCCGCCGAGGTGCCCAGGAGGTACTTGCCCTCGTAAACCGCCCCCGCACGCACCAGCGGGAAGATGAAGTCTCTGATGAACTCCTGCTTCACGTCGCGGACGTGTACTCCGGAAGCCCCGCTCTTCAGGGCTTTCGCCCGGATTTCTTCGTAGTCTTCCCCCTGGCCGAGGTCGGCCACCATCGCGATGACCTCGTACCCGTAGTTTTCCTTGAGCCAGGGGATGGTGATGGATGTATCCAGTCCGCCGGAGTAAGCAAGCACCACTTTGGCCATTTCTCGCAAAGTCTCCCTTTTCTTTATGTCTCTTATGTCCCTTATGTCTCTCAAATCGGTTTCCGATGGTCCATGTTTTAGAGCAGCAGCGCCAAGAGCGCTTTCTGGACGTGCAGCCGGTTTTCGGCCTCGTCCCAGATCACGCTATGCGGGCCGTCCATGACGGCGTTCACGACCTCTTCGCCCCGGTGGGCGGGCAGGCAGTGCATAAAGATGTAGTCCGGGCGGGCGTGTGCCACCAGCGCCTCGTTCACTTGGTACGGGCGGAACAGCGCCACCCGGGCGTCGTGTTCGTTCTCCCGGCCCATGGAGGCCCAGGTGTCGGTCATCACCACGTCGGCATCCCGCACGGCGGCGACCGGGTCGTTGGTCAGTTCGATTTCACCACCGCTCTCCACCGCTTCGGCGGCGGCGCGGTAGACCAGTTCCGGGTTCGGCGCGTATCCCGGGGGCGTGGCCATCGCGACGCGCATCCCGACCCGCGCCCCGCCCAGGAGCAGCGACTGGGCAACGTTGTTTCCGTCCCCGACGTACGCCAGCTTGAGCCCTTCCAGCCGGCCCTTGTGCTCCAGGATGGTCAGGAAGTCGGCCATGATTTGGCACGGGTGTTCCCAGTCGGTCAGGCCGTTGATCACCGGCACCGCGGCGTGGCGGGCCAGTTCCTCCACGTCGGACTGCTTGAAGGTGCGGATCATGATGCCGTCCACATAGCGGGACAGCACGCGGGCCGTGTCGGCCACCGTCTCACCGCGGCCCAGCTGCAGGTCCCCGGCGTTCAGGTACAGGGCGTGCCCGCCGAGCTGGTGCATGCCCACTTCGAAAGAAACCCGGGTGCGGGTCGAGGGTTTCTGAAAGATCATGGCCAGCGTCTTACCGGCGCACAGGGGGTATCCCTCACCGGCCTTCAGTTTCATTTTCAGATCCCGGGCCAGCCCGAACAC
This sequence comes from Desulforudis sp., assembly GCA_014859075.1. Taxonomy (GTDB): domain Bacteria; phylum Bacillota; class Desulfotomaculia; order Desulfotomaculales; family Desulforudaceae; genus Desulfopertinax. The sequence continues at coordinate 4,214 of JACUUW010000044.1, read as the reverse complement.
GGCTCCGAGTTCCCGTAACGAAAAGTCCAGGATGGAAAGAAAGTCGCGTCCTTTCACCGTCGTCAAGCTCATTCCTCGCCTTCTTCGGCCAGGGCGGCGGACAGGATGTCCACCGCCGCGTCCACTTCAGTCTCGGTCACGGTCAGCGGGGGAATAAACCGGAGAATGTCTTCCCCGATGCAGTTGATCAGCAGTCCCCGCTCCTGGCAGCGGCCCAGGACCGCTTTCCCGATCCCGGCAGAGAGTTCGGCGCCGATCAGAAGCCCCAGGCCGCGCACCTCCCGGACAACCGGGAAACGGTCCTGCAGGGCGGCCAGCCGCGTCCGGAAATGTCCGGCTACGCGCAGTACCTGCTCCAGGAAGCCGTCCGCGAAGATGAGCCCGACGGCGGCCTCAGCGGCGGCGCAGGCCAGCGGGTTGCCGCCGAAGGTGGACGCGTGGTCGCCCGGCGAAAACGCCGCGGCCACTTCCTCCCGGGCCAGGGCGGCCCCGATCGGGAAACCGCCGCCCAGCGCCTTGGCCAGGGTCAGGATATCGGGGGTGATTCCGTAGTGCTCGTGGGCGAAGCGCCGTCCGGTCCGCCCGAGGCCGGCCTGCACCTCGTCCAGGATCAGCAGGAGCCCCTGCTCGTCGCACAGCCGGCGCACGCCGCGCAGATAGTCGGGATGGGCGACGTTCACGCCGCCCTCGCCCTGGACCGGTTCCAGCATGACGGCGCAGGTGTGCTCCCCGACCGCCGCCCGCAACGCCTCCAGGTCGTTGAACGGCACATACCGAAAGCCGGCGGGCAGGGGTTCGAAACCTTGATGGTACCGGGGCTGCCCGGTGGCCGTGACCGCGGCCAGCGTCCGGCCGTGAAAGGACTTCAGAGCGGTGATGATCTCAAACCGGTCCGGCCCGTGCCGCTGTTTGGCGTGTTTCCGGGCCAGCTTGATGGCCGCCTCCACCGCCTCGGCTCCGCTGTTGCAGAAGAAAACGCGGTCCAGGGCCGAGTTTTCCACCAGGAGCCGGGCCAACCGCACCTGCGGCTCGATGTGGTACAGGTTCGAACAGTGCATCAGCAGGCCGGCCTGCGCGCGGATGGCCTCCACCACTTGCGGGTGGCAGTGGCCAAGGGAATTTACGGCCAGCCCGGACACGAAGTCCAGGTACCGGTTGCCGGCGGCGTCCCAGACGTAGGCCCCCTCGCCGCGCACCAGCGCCAGCGGAAACCGGCCGTACGTCCGCATCAGGTAGCGGTCGGCCTGCGCGATAATCTCCTCCTGGGTCACGTTATCTCTCCTCTCCAGCCACCCCGTTCCAAAAGTCAGGGAAAGTAAAATGGTGCCTGGCACCTTTTTACTCTCTCGACCCCTTTTCCAAAGTCTTTCTTCTTCCGCTTATGCTGAATTCTGGATTCTGGATTCTGAATTCACGGCAATACCATGGTGCCGATGCCTTCGTCGGTGAAAACCTCGAGCAGGATGGCGTGCGGCACCCGACCGTCCAGGATGTGAGTGCGGTTCACGCCGCCCGCGAGGGCGTCCAAACAGGCCTGGATCTTCGGAATCATGCCGCCGGTGATGACGCCCGACTTGATGAGGCCGTCTGTTTCGTCCGCCCGGATCCTGGACAGCCGCGAATCCAGGTCCCCCTGCCGCCGCAGGACTCCCTCGACGTCGGTCAGGAGCACCAATTTTTCGGCCGTGAGCGCGGCGGCCAGCTTGCCGGCGACGTAGTCGGCGTTGATGTTGTAGCTGCACCCGTCCGGTCCGACGGCGGTCGGAGCGATGACCGGGATGTACCCTTCTTTGATCACGTTTTTGATAATGTCCGGGTTCACCCGGGACACCTCGCCCACGAAACCGATGTCGACCTTTTCCCAACTGCCGTCGGCCGCCCGGACCTCGGGCATTTTCTTGGCCGCCTGGAACAGGCCGGCGTCCTTGCCGCACAGGCCGATGGCGTAGCCGCCGGTCTGGTTGATCAACCCGACGATTTCCTTGTTGACCTTGCCAACCAGCACCATTTCCACGATCTCCATGGTTTCCCGGTCGGTGACCCGCAGGCCCCCGACGAAGTCGGTCCGTTTTCCCAGTTTTTCCAGCATGCCGGTGATGTCCGGGCCGCCCCCGTGCACGAGCACCGGGTGCATGCCCACGTATTTCATGAGCACGACGTCCTTCATCACGGCCTTTTTCAGTTCACAGCTGACCATGGCGTGGCCGCCGTACTTGATGACTACGATCTTTCCGTAGAACTGTTTTATGTACGGTAGGGCTTCCACCAGGATGCCCGCCTTTTCAACCGGCGTAGGCGTCACCGATTTTCTCACCTCCGACTTCACACCTCCCACTTCTCCTACGTCCGGTAGTTGGCGTTGATCCGGACGTAGTCGTAGGAGAAGTCGCAGCCCCAGGCGGTGGTCGCGCCGCCGCCTTCCCGAAAGTCGACCGTCACCACCACCGGATCCCGAGCCAGGATGCGGCCGGCCTGTTCCTCGTCAAATTCCAGTCCCCCGCCGTCTTTGGCCACAAGCAGGTCGCCCAGGTAGACGTCGAACCGGTCGGGGTCAAAGGACGCGCCCGAGTAGCCGGCGGCGCAGATGATCCGACCCCAGTTGGCGTCGTTGCCGAAAACGGCGGTCTTGACAAGGCTCGAGCTGATGATGGCCCGGGCCGCCAGCCGGGCGTCCCGTTCGGTTCGGGCTCCCTGCACCCGGACTTCCAGGAGCCGGGTGGCCCCCTCCCCGTCCCGGGCAATCATCCGGGCCAGCCGGGCGCACACGGCGGTCAGCGCCTCCTGAAAACGGTCGAACCGTTCGGTGTCGGAGTCAAGCGCGGCGCCCCCGCTACGGCCGTTGGCCAGCACCACCACCATGTCGTTCGTCGACGTGTCTCCGTCCACGCTGATCATGTGGAAGGAGCGGTCCACCGCAACCCGCAGGGCTTCCTGCAGGGCCGGCGCTTCGATTTGCGCGTCGGTGACGATGAAAGCCAGCATGGTGGCCATGTCCGGGTGGATCATCCCCGAGCCCTTGGCGATCCCCCCGATGGTCACCGGCGGCTCGCCGTTACCGGGTTCGAACCGGAGGGCGGCCTGTTTGGGAACGGTGTCGGTGGTCATGATCGCCTCCGCGGCGTCCATGCCGCCCGCCGGGCTCAGCTCCGCCACGGCCTTCGGTATACCGGCCGCGATCTCCGCCAGCGGCAGCCGCCGCCCGATCACGCCGGTCGACCCGACCAGCACCAGGTTCTCCGGTATTTTCAAGGCCTCGGCCGCCAGGCGGCCCATCGCCCGGGCGTCTTCCAACCCGGCCGCGCCGTTGCACGTATTGGCGTTGCCGCTGTTCACGATCAAAGCCTGCAGAAGTCCCGCCCGCACCCGGGGCATGGACACCAAAAGCGGCGCACCCTTCACCTTGTTGGTGGTGAACACCCCGGCGGCCGCGCCGGGCACCTCCGAAAAAACGAGCGCCAGGTCCTTATGGTTCCGCTTTAACCCGGCGTGCAGTCCGCTGGCCTGAAAGCCCTTCGGGGCCGTTATTCCGCCGTCATCCAGCCAATCAAAGGGAGCGGTCACGTCCAACCCTCCTAGGGATACAAACCGGGGAAAACCAGCCCGGTTGTTTCATCAAAATCACAGATAAGGTTCATATTCTGTACCGCCTGGCCGGAAGCACCCTTCACCAGGTTGTCAATGGCCGAAAGGACAATGATCCGGCCGGTGCGCGTGTCGGGTACCAGAGCGAGGTCGCAGTGGTTCGTGCCGGCCACCGCCTTGGTCTGGGGCAGCACCCCAGGGGGAAGCACCCGCACAAAAGGTTCGCCCCGGTAGAACTCGGCGTAGAGGGCGTAAAGCTCCTCCGCGTCCGGCAGGCGCCCGGGTCGCACGTAGATGGTCACCAGCATACCCCGCACCATGGGTACCAGGTGGGGCGTGAAGGACACGGTCAACTCCCGGCCCGCCAACCGCCCGAGCTGGTCCTCGATCTCCGGCGTGTGCCGGTGCGCGGCCACGCCGTAAGCCTGGAAATTCTCGCTGGTTTCGGAGAAATGGGTCTTCAATGACAAACCCCGCCCTGCGCCCGAAACCCCGGACTTGGCGTCAATCACGATTTCGTTGGCGTCAATCAGGTTTTCCGCCAGCAACGGCGCCAATCCCAGGACGGAGGCCGTGGGGTAACAACCCGGGTTGGCCACCAAATCGGCACCGCGGACGGCGTCCCGGTTGAC
>JACUUW010000266.1 GCA_014859075.1 Desulforudis sp. | reverse complement strand
TCGGGGAAAAGCCGGGGCTGGTTCGGGTGTCCGCGGGTTCCCGGCACTGGTGGTTTGCGCCGGACGCCGAGGGGAGGCTTGAGCCGATGGAGCACGTGGGTGCACTGAAGGGGATACTCGAACGTGACCGGGCCGCCCTGTCCGCTTCCCATCTCGAAGAAGCCCGTGACCGCGTGCTCGAGGTCCTGCGGGAGGAGGAGGAGCGCGAAGCACAGTACCGGGAGGAAAGGGAGCGGAGGCAACTGCTGGTCTTACATGAGCGGGCCCGGCACCTGCTGGCCCGGGCGGCCGCGTGCTGGGCCGGTGATTCCGGCTTCCCCATTCCGCCCGACGAGGCCGTTGCCGGAGTCAGGCGGCTTGGCTATCCCTGGGCGCCCCTTCTGAAACTGGCGGGTCGACCGGAAGAGTCGGTGGTGGAAATGGAGATGCGGTCGGTTTCCGGTGCCGGCGGCCGAAAGCTTGAACTGTTAAAGGCAGAGGCCCAGGAATTGCTCAACCGGCTGGCCCGGGCACAGCAAGGAGCAGTTGGGAGCGGGCAGGTGGTCTCCGAAGCGCGATCAACGGAGTTGGACGTCCAGGTTTACACATGGGCGCGGTAACCGGAATGGCTTAGGTGCGAAAAGCTTATCTGATCGCAACTGGGAGGTCCAGTGGATTACACTTTGGCAGGAAGTGACAGGTTTAGGCAGGAAAATAGTGAGAACTGTCAAAATCTTGTTAGGCACCCAATTCAGGCTACCGTCGGTAAGGTGTTCACGCTGGCGACCATGGATCTGCTGATTGAGCACATGCGCATCTCGGAGCATCGGGTGTGGTAAAACACCACAAAAGGGGGATAGCACAATGCTAAAAGCGGTGCGTTTCCGTGTTCAAAACTTCCGCAATATTGATGATAGCGGATGGGTTCCGATTGAGCGCGTTACCGCGCTTGTCGGGCGGAACGAGTCCGGCAAGACGGCCCTGATAAAGGCCCTGCACAAATTCCGTCCGGCGACGCCGGAACCCTACAACCCGCAACGCGAATTCCCACGAGATCGTTATACGCGCGAATTCAAGCACCCGTCCGACTGGCCCGTTTGTACTGTCGCTTTCGAGATCGCTGGTGAGCTTCATACTGAAATCGAAAGAATCCTGAACGGTAAGACACCGCCCAGAGAAGCCATTTGCACCCGCTATTACGATGGCCTGCTCAAAGTTGATTTTAGTCCCGCCATCCCTGACGAACCCGTCGCCCCCAGCCCTGCGATCCAGGCGTTGAAAACGCTCGCCGGCTCCGCACGGCGTCTTGAAGCACCGGCCCCGGATCAAGAAGAAGCAACGCAACAGTTTCGCACCACTCTTGCGTCTTGGGCATCGGGCTGGGAGCAGAAACTTGACCCGCACGCCGATCTTCGTAGCGGCGAAGGCGCGAAGCTCTTGGCGGCGTTGAGAAAGGAGTCGGAGGGCTACTCTAGGCCTGAGACTGAAAACATTGTGGAGGCGTTGCACGCGGCCATCAATCCCATGCTCGAAGATGCGCAGAAGCCGTCACCTGCCGACCAGGCTAAGGCCCTCATTAAACAGCACCTGCCTGTATTCATCTATTTCGAGAACTACGGGATTCTCGACAGCGCTATCTATCTTCCGCGGTTCCTCGAAGACCTGGAACGTGCGCCTGACGACCCGCGTATCCGCACCGTCAATACGATGTTCAAGCATGTTAACCTGACCGCGCAGGAAATCGCAGTACTTGGGCGTGAGCAGGCACAGCAGGCCCGCGCTCAACAACAGCAGCCGACCGCAACCATCGCCCAAGACCAGCAACGCAAGGAAGCGCGCGCGATCAAGCTGAACTCCGCCTCTTTCGGTATCACCGAGCGCTTCAATAAGTGGTACGGACAGCGCCGGCATGCCATTCACTATCAGGCGGATGGTGATTATTTCCGCATCTGGGTCGCCGACGACAGGCGTCCCGGTGTACCAATCGAGCTTGAAAGCCGCAGCAAGGGCTTCCAGTGGTTTTTTTCGTTCTATCTCGTGTTTTTGGTCGAGTCC
>JACUUW010000043.1 GCA_014859075.1 Desulforudis sp. | reverse complement strand
CCGCCCCGTCGTGCAGGGGGGTGTTTTTATGGAATATCTGCAGCAGCAGGGGCTCGGAAACCAGCGCGTCCAGTTGGGTGCCGGTCTCCACGTACTCCTTGATGCCGGTTTCCCGTTCCAGGACGATCAACGCGCCTACACGGCCGCGGGAAAGGGTCTCCACGGCATTCACGATCTCGGCGATCAGCGCCTTGACTTGAACATTGCCGTGAACCAACCGGCCGAACGGGCGGCCCCGGCCCAACTTCTCCAGCATGGAACGCAGTTCGGGCCAGAAAATCACCGGCAGAGCGACGAAAGCCATGGTCCAGACCTTTTCCAGAGTCCAGAACAGAAGCGGTAACCGCAGCACCCAGGCCACGGCGGTAAGGACAACGAGCACGGCCAGGCCCTTCAACAGCTGCACCGCCCGCGTGCCACGGACAATGGTGAACAACTTGTAACCAATCAACAGGATCAAAAACCCGTCCAGCGCGTACGCCGCCAGTTGGGGCAGTTCAACGGGGCCAAGCCACTGGGGCAACAGTCTCCCTCCTCCGATGCCGTCTCACCCGGAAATTCGACAGGTGACCGTCGATTTCCTCCGTAGCCTGTCGGACTCAAACGGTCCGGGAAGCTGGAAATGTCAACAAATGACCCCCATGGGGCTTGACTTCCCCCCACACATTTGGTAAGTTAACTAAAAGACTTTGATCCTTGCCCATTATTTTTTCCACAGGGAGAGGTGACGGATTTGTCCCACCATCACGAGGACACCAAGCCTTTGACTTTTGACAAAGCGGATATCGGCACCAAGGAAATGGTTTATGTTTGGCTGTTCGGCCTCGCCGCCGCCGGGAGCGTAATGTTTTCATATCTTTATTTCTCGTCCATCGAAGGCTTCTCGGCCCCCCCGTTCATGCTGGCAATGCTGGTCGGTATCGGCGTGGCCGCAATCCTGAACGTCATCAATATGATTGTCCGGTCACTTTTTTCCATCGACGACTAGACAGCTCACCTTGTTAGTTAATTGAAAAAACCCCGTACGGGGTTTTTCTTTTTTTGGGGGGCATCCTCGTGCCAACGCGTTAAGGTAATTAAGATTCGGGCTTCCTTCTCCAGCCGGGCGTAAAAGGTGTGGACTTAAGGCATAGTGCTTACGTCAACGGAAAAAATACTTGGGGAAAGGATCGTGAGTACCATGGAAATCAGAGAAAACACCATTATCCCTTTGGGATATGGAAAATTTGTTCGCTCCGATAAGATAGTCGCCCTGGAGCCTATCGAGGAAGACAGGGGCCCTGGACGGAGAACCCGTGTCTACGTGGACCAGCTGGACAGCCCCCTGATTGCCTCCCGGACCGAAACGGCGGTCCTGGCCAGCATGGTTGCAACCCCTCAAGAAATCACGGAGGCTAACGCCTGCTTGGAGCTGTTAAAGGACATTTATGACGATATCCACCCAATAGGCCCCATGCTTAGGAAGAGCATCAAGAAAGAGGCCAACCTCGATCTGGACAGAATCGAAAGGCGCATCGAAGAAATTCTAAAACACGAGATCGAGGAAATGTAATATGCGCCCAGGCCGGGCCTTTATTTGGCATTTGACACACTAAATGAACTAATCAAATTTGTCTTCATAGGCAAACTATTGATAAAAGGCGGTGACGCTAATGCGCGATACAATCGCACTGGGAGTGGCCAGCGGACTTATCGGAAACATCGCGAAGGATATCTCCAATTTCCTTATTTACCGGGCAGGCGGAACGGAAATGCTCTACGGGCACTTCGCCTCATCAATGTTTTCGCCACCGCAAAAGGTCCAGGAACCCGGTCATTTTGCCCTCGGTCAGATCTTGGATTTCGCAATCGGAGCGACATTGGGTGTTCCCTTGGTCTATCTCCTTAAGAAAACCGGAAAGGATCATCACTTGATCAAGGGAGCCGGAATGGGTTTGCTGCTTTGGGGGGTTCTATATGGTGTGGGTCCGAACTTGAAGTTACTGTCCATAAAGCCGACACTCCCACGCACCCATTTTTCCGCCCTATGGAACAACTTCGTCTACGGAATAACCACCGCACAGGCAGCCGTTTGGCTTGCTGACTCCGGTGTGTTTCCCGACCAGCGGCAAATCAAGTTGGAGCCGTCCGCCGAGAAATCGGTCCCCGAGGCCCAAGCTCCTCCAGCACGCCGCCTCAAACGTGGCTACAGAACACCCGTTCGCAAAGAAAAAGCATCTCAGTCTACCACTGACGCCAGGGCATAGGCTTCCTGCATCGGATGACGGACCGGCCCTTCGTCCACGTGCCCGAAAAGTTTCTCTATCTTCGTCCGGCTGGTTCAGCCAGATCACGTGTCCTAAGAAGCGGTGATCCAGACCAACACCGGTGCCAGCACCGCCGCCCCGGCCAGGGCAAAGCTGCCGTACGCACCCCGCCGGTTGCCTTGCCGTAGCGCCCACAAACCGTAGCTCGCCGTATGCATCGCAATCCCGATCACCACCAACATAATCAACACCCTCAGAAACAAGACGAATTCACTTCCTTATAAAAAGACATCTCCATGTCAATGTGTGTCAATGGATTCTTTAACTTAGGGGCCTGACCCCTAAGTTTCGCCCCTAAGTTTCCGGCTCGTCCGCTTTATTTAGCGGAAGGGCACGGTTTCGCGCATGAGGCCGATGCGGCGCACCCGGAAGTCGAAGTCGATGCTGATCTCGGCGTCCGGGAACTTCTCGTCCCACTCGAAGGCCTCCCACGCCGGCCAGGTCGGGAACAGCCGCTTGGCGTGGAAACCGATGGTGAACACGTCGGCGCCGAACTCGTTCTGGGCTTTGTCCAGGGCGACCCGGGCGTCGCTCCGGAAGCTTTCCTCCACCGCCCGCTCCACGAGGCGCACCTTTTCCGGTCGCTCGTAGTGCTCGCCGCTCTGAATCGAGGTGATGTCCCCCTCCAGCATGATCCGGACGTCCACCCGCGGCGGTTCCCGCGGCACGACTTCCACCACGATGAACTGGCCCGGATGCAAAGGGTCTTCGAGCGTCTTGGTGGTCCGGCGGAAATCTCCCCGCGTCATTTTCACGATGCCGGTCTCGTCCCCGTTCAGCACCCCGACCATCCGCCCGCCGCTGATCACCGCTGCGCCCATCACGTCGATCTTCGTTCCGCCCCGCCGCGGGATGGTGCCGGCCATGTGTGCCCCCTTGGGCGTGCGCGTCGGATCCGGCGGACCCTCATCTTCGCGTTCCAGCCCGACCAGGGCGGGCATCGCCGCCGCCCCGGGCGATTTGGCGTCCACAACAATCGGGCCGAAGCCGTCCCGGGGGATAAACTCGGTGAGGTCCCAGGCGCCGGTCTGCAGCGTCCAGTACAAGGCGGTGCTGGTCTCCAGCACCGGCTCCCCCTGCTGCAGCAGCGTTTCCGCCCGGCCGTTCGCCACCAGCACCTTGGTGCTCGGCCGGAAATCACGGTGCCTGGTCAAGGGCATCAGGTAGCGGTCAAAAGCGGCCTCAGCCAGCTCCCGGCCGAAGACCACCACCCTGGCGTGGGACAGGTCAACTCTACGATTTATCCAGGCGTGGGTCAGTTCAATGGCGCTAAGGATGCTGGGCGCCTCCATGGAAACCACAACCATCGCCTCTCCCGGACCACCGCCGGGGCCCTCCACACCTCCCGCCACCTGCGCGGCCACGGCGATCTGGAGGGTGACCGTAAGGAGATTTTCCCGGCCGCGGTCCACCCCCAACGCCGTCACCCAGGCGGTCTCGTCCGGCTCCTGGTAGTCCCAGCACCCGGCCAGGAACAACACCGTTAGCAGGATCACTCCAAGTTTCAGGGCACGTCCCAAGGATCATGCCTCCCCCTACCGGTGGCAAGCGGTACCCCTCAGCAGCCTACCGCCCGCCGGGCCGTTCATCGTCCTTTTTCTTCGCCCTGACCCAACCCCGGCTGACGCGGGGCTGCCGGCGGCGGCGCAAGGGGTCGACGTAGTCCGGCCGGCGCTCCTGCTCCCAGACCGGACTCCGCCAGAGGTGATCGGGCGCGCCCAGGGTCACCGGGGCCACCGGCGCAAAGTACGGCACCCCGAAGGAGGTCAGCCGCGCCAGCAGGGCCAGGTGGACAAAGAGGCCGACCATGATCCCAAACAGCCCTAGGAAACTCGCCAAGGCGATGTACGCAAACCGCAGCGTCCGGACCGAGAGCGAGAACGGGTAGTTGGGGATGGCGAAGGAACCCAGGGCGGTCAAGGCGACGATGACAATCAGGATCGGGCTGACGATGTTCGCGGCCACCGCCGCCTGGCCCAGGATGAGGGCCCCGACGATGCCCAGGGTCGTGCCGACCGTGCCCGGAATGCGAATGCCCGCCTCCCGGATAAGTTCAAACGCAATTTCCATGAGCAGCACCTCGACCACGCTCGGGAAGGGCACCTGTTCACGGGCGCCGGTGAAGGCCAGCAGAAGGTCGGTGGGGATGAACTCCTGGTGATAGGTGACCAGCGCGATGTAACTGCCGGGCAGCAACAGCGCCAGGGCCAAGCCGACGTACCGGACCAGCCGGGCGAAACTGCCGAAGGGCCAGCGGGCGTACGCGTCCTCGGCGGCGTGCATCATGGAGAAAAAAGTGGTCGGCACGATCAGCGCCCAGGGATTGCCGTCGAGCAGGATGACCACCCGCCCCTCCACCAGGCCGGCGGCCACCCGGTCGGGCCGCTCGGTGGCCAGCACCTGCGGCGCCAAACCGGTCGTTGAATCCTCGATGAACTGCTCCAGGAGGCCGCTTTCGTTCACGTAGTCGGCCTGGATGGACTCCAGGCGGCGCCGCACCTCGGCCACCAGGTCCGGGTTGGCGATGTCGTCCAGGTACAGCACGGCGCACTGGTAGGCGCTCATTTGTCCCACCTTGACAAAGTCGGTGACCAGGCTGGAACGGCGCAGGATCTTGCGCACCAGGGTGACGTTGATCCGGACCTGTTCCGTGAAAGCCTCGTGGGGCCCGCGGATTACGGCCTCGACCTGGGGCGTCCCCACGCCCCGGGTGGCCCAGCCCTTGGTCTCCACCGAAAGGGCGCTGTCCAGCCCGTCCACGAAGAGGACGGTGTTGCCGGCCAGGACCTCGGAGGCCATGTCCCGGAAGGTGTCGGTCATGGTGACCTCGTTCCCGGGCAGCAGGGTCTCCCGCAGCCGGCGCAACAGTTCTTTCCGGGCCGTTTCATCACCAGTCCCCGGGACCGGGCCCTCGCCTTCCAGGTCCCGTTCCAACCGCAATCCGGCCAAAAGCATCAGGGGCTGCAAGATGGCCAGATTCTGCACAGTTTTGTCGGTTGGTCCGTCCATGAACACCAGTAGCGCCCGCCGGGGCGGTTCGGTACCCACGGCAAACGGGCGCAGCACCAGGTCCTTGTTCTCCGGCAGGCGGAAAATCTCACGCAGGAGGCGCTCGTTTTCATCCAGACTGGTGGAAAGCGGCCGGTCCTGTTCCAGCAGGTTATCCACCCGCCGCCCCTCGCGGAGTTTGTTTGTCTTATCCCCGGCCGCGTCCGCTCCCGGCCCCCGTTCCCGCGGCCGGTCCTCGCGGCCGGCCGTGAAAGCGTACCGGGGTTCCTCCGGCTCCCGGAACACGAGCAGCCGGGACAGGATCCGCACCAAAGACACGCGTTCTGACCTCCCGCCTTGCGTTCTGAATTCTAACATTCCCCGGGTTCGCCGGAGTATGTGGAGCGGCGTTTCATCGCCCTCCGTGCCTGTTCCCCTTCCTCCCCTTGCCTTTCTTCCCCTTGCTCCTTCCCGGGCGCCGCTTCCGGAGCAGGGCGGCCGCCACCAGGACGGCCACGATGCCCCCCAGGGGAATAAACGACCACCGGATCGTGAGCGCAAAGCCCCATTCCATGGCGGTTGGAAAGTTGGGCGGCGCAAAGGAAGCCGCCAGGATCAGCACCACCGTGGGCAGGATGAACGGGCGGTGGTAGGGCAGCTTCAGGGCCCGCGCGGCGACGGCGACGGACAGGTACAAAGCGGCCGCGTGGGCCACCAGGGCCGAGAACAGCCACAGGGGCAGAAACAGGGTTTCCATCCGGATGAAAAACCCGCCCCATTCGATCGCCCGGGTCACGGAGAACACAGGCAGAACCCATTCCCGGACAACCGGGTAGGGAAACACCAGCAGGGAAGCCAGCAGTACCACCGTCACGACCACGCCCGACGCCAGCACGGAAAGCAGCCCCACCGCCAGCAATCGTCCCCGGGGCAGGTAAGGCGCCACCAGGGTCAGGAAGAGGATCTCCACCCCCACGCCCAGGGTGGAAAAGGCCGCCCAGGCCAGTCCCGGCACCCCGGGACCCCACAGCGGCTGGATTCCGTGCGGTTTCCACAGGTTGGAGGTGAGCGCAATGAGCAGCGCCAGCCCGAGAGCCAGAAAGGGTAACAGGATCCGGGCCACCCGGCCCAGAGTCTCCAGGCCCAGATAGACGATCAAGGCGACGCCGGCCAGAAAGCCGATGGCCACCACGCTGATCGGAGTCCGGGGGAAAAACCCGGTGAGCATGAACTCGGCGAACTGGCGCAGCAACAGAGCGGAAGCACCGACGAAAAACACATAGAACCAGAAGGCGAAAAGGGTGTTCACCACCGGACCCACCAGTTCCTCGCCGATCTCAATGATGGTTCGGCCGGGAAACTGGTTCAGGAGCCACGCCAGTACCGCGAAGCCGATCAGGCCCGCCGGCAGGTGCATCAGCGGTATCATCCAGGTGGCGGTCATTCCCAGCGGGAACATCAACGCCAGATGGGCGACCATGGCCTTGAAGCTGAGGAAAATGACGGTGACCGCCACGGCCTCGTTGAAGCCCACGCGGGGACTAGCCACGACCGGTACCGTCCGGGGAAAAGTTTAGACGCCACATTTCTCCTCCCGACCCCCATTCCGCCGTATGGCTAACATACCCCAGGGCCGCGAACGTAATGCACTTCAGACCCTTTCCGCATAGCCTCGCACAATCAAGCAATACTAGATGTAGGTTTGGCAGATTCTAAAGAAAGGAATGATGTCCTGTGCGTGATACCATTGTCTTGGGCGCGGTGGCCGGCACCATCGGGGCGGTAGTGATGCTGGCCGTCAACCTGATCCTCTTTGTAGGCGGGCTGGCCGCCTTCTCCCAGCTCCACCAGGCCGCCCGGGCCGTCCTGCCCCCGGGGAGTCCCCTGGGAACCACACCGGCCCTGGCCCTGGGACTCGTCGTCACCCTGATGCTGGCCATTATCCTGGGGCTGTTGGCCGTGTACATCGTGAACAAGACCGGCCGGGACTACGCCTGGTTCAAGGGCTTGCTGTACGGTATTGCCGTCTGGGTGGTGGTATACGGCCTGTTGAGCCCGCTGTTTGTCCCGGTTCAGATCCTGCGGCCCGACCTGTTGACAAGTGTCAGCTTTTTGGCCAGCCACCTGGCCTACGGTTTGGTCACTTTCCTGGTCGCCGCCCAATACCGGCCGCTCCCACGGGAACTGGTGTGAGTTCAAGGACCCGGCCGCGCCGGGCACTCCGGACGGAACACACGCCGCAAGCCGCTGCGGCCGACGCCGACCGCCGTGAGAAGCACCCCCTGGTGTGGCTCGAGACCAATACCTGTCACGGCAACATCCTTTCGCTGCTCAACAGCCAGAACCCCGATTTCGGGGTGCTGTTGCGGGAATTATTGGATCTTTACTGGAGTAACACCTTGATGGGGGCCAAGGGCTTCAAATCTATCGATGTTCTGGAAAAAGTTATGGTCGAGCGTGCCGGGGAGTACATCCTGGTCGTGGAGGGCACCGTGCCCACCGCGGCCGGGGGCCGGTACGCCTATGTCGGTCTCCGGGGGAACGGGGAACCGTGGACGGTGACGGACGCGGTGGTGGAACTGGCCGCGGCGGCGAAGCACGTGGTCGCCGTCGGCTCCTGCGCCGCCTGGGGCTTGCCCTTCGGGGCCCACCCCAACCCGACCGGCAGCAAGCCGGTTTCGGCGGTGGTCAACCAACCCGTCATCAACGTCCCCGGCTGCCCGGCGCACCCGGACTGGATCATCGGCACGCTGGCCCACCTGGTGTGGTACGGGATACCCGAACTGGACGCCGAAAACCGGCCGGTGGTGTTCTACGGCGAAACGATTCACAACCTGTGCCAGCGCCGGCACTACTTCGAAAGCGGCATTTTCGCCCGTGAAATCGGGGAACCTTGGTGCCTGTACAAAATCGGCTGCAAGGGTCCGGTCACCTACGCCGACTGCCCCAGCCGCCAGTGGAGCGGCGAACACCTGAACTGGCCGGTGGGCGCCAACACCCCCTGCATCGGCTGCACCAGCCCCGAGTTCCTGGAACGGACCGCGCCGTTCTTTGAACACCTGCCGGACGTGCACCTGCCCGGGGTGCGGGTGCGGCCGAACCAGGTCGGGCTGGCCACCGGAGTGGCCACCGCCCTGGGGATCGGCCTCCACCTGGCGGGCAGCCTGTTGACCGGCCGCCTGCAGAAGGAGTGGAAAAAGGGGCTCGGCAAAACGGGGAGTAAGTTTCGGCTGAAAAGAAAGTAAGGAGCGCGAATGACCACGGATAAGAACGCCGGCACAAGGATAGTCATAAACCCCACTACCCGGACCATGGGAGCCAGCCAGGTCGAAGTGCGGGTCAAAGCCGGACGGGTGGTCGACGCCCGTTGCGGCGCGACCGTATTCCGGGGTTTTGAACTGATTCTGCGGGACCGGGACCCGCGGGATGCGGCCTACATCACCCAACGCATTTGCGGCATCTGCCCGACGGCACACGCCACCGCCGCCTCTTTTGCGGTCGAAGACCTGGCCGGGATCCGGCCTCCGCACAACGGCAATTTGTTGCGGAATCTAATTTTCGCCGGCGACTTGCTCCAGAACCACATCCGGCACTTCTACCTGTTCACCGTGCCGGACTACGTCCGGGTGCCGGAAATCCGCCCGCTGACTCCCCCGTCGACCACCGATTGCCGCCTGCCCCGGGCCGAGAACCAGCGCCTGATTGACAATTACTTTCAGTCCATCGACGTGAGCCGGAAAGCGTACGAGATCGACGCCCTGTTAGGCGGCAAGGCCCCCCACCCGCACGGCATCCTTCCCGGGGGCGGCAGCGTCCCGGTGACCGCCATCACCGTTTTGAACTTGCTCTCGATCGTAAAAACCATCTATAGGTTTATCGAGGAACGGATGCTGCCCGACGTGTACACCCTGGCCGAACACTACCCTGAGTATTTCGAGATCGGGGCGCGGGGCGTTGATTTCCTGAACTTCGGACTGTTTCCCGTTGATCCCGAAGCTTCCGCCCACCATTTCCCCGGAGCGGCCATGATCGGCGGTCGCAAGGAGGCCGTTGACTCCGGGGAGATCAGCGAACACTTGCGCTACACCCACTTCGAAGGCGCGCCGGTCGAGCACCCGTCCCGGGGCGATACCCGGCCCAACCCGGACAAGCCAGGCGGCTATTCCTGGGCCAAGGCGCCCCGCTACCGCGGTCGGGCGCTCGAAGGGGGCCCCCTGGCCCAGCTCTGGACCTGCGGGGACTACCGGCGGGGCGTATCGGTGCTGGACCGGTTGATCGCCCGGGTCCTGCTCTCCCGCGAGGTGGCCGGACTGATGCGCAAATGGCTCACCGCGCTGAAACCCGGACGGCCGGTCTTCAGCCATTTCCAGGTTCCGAAGTCGGGGGTGGGTGTGGGCCTTACCGGGGCCATGCGCGGGCCGCTCGGGCACTGGCTCGAAGTGGAGGGGGGCCGGATCAAACACTATCAGATCATAACCCCCACGGCTTGGAACTTCTCGCCCCACGACGATCAGGGAGGTCCGGGTCCGGTCGAGGAAGCCCTTATCGGCACCCCGGTGGCCGACCCCAACGAGCCCGTGGAGATCGGACGCGTGCTGCATTCCTTCGATCCCTGCATGTCCTGCGTCGCCCACGTTATCGTGGTCGACCGGCCGGTGCCGGACCGGGTGATTGTTTTCTAACGTGAGCAGGGGTGAAACAAAGGGGTAAACCCCTTTGTTACTTTGTTAACGCGGAGGTGGACTGTTGGCTAAACTGCGGCATCCCCTACCGGTGCGGCTGTTTCACTGGCTCCTGGTACCAACCATGCTTGTTGAGCTGGTGACCGGCTTTCAACTCACAAATTTTTCACCGCGCTGGGGTCTGCGCAATGTGAGTTCGGCCAAAAAGTTGCATTTCGCCGCCGCGTATGTCCTTACCGCACTTTTCGCGGCTTATCTGTACGGCCGCAATAAGGCCGAAATCGTGCCCGAGCGGCGGGACCTCGGTTCCCGGCTGAAGAAGTTCCTGGCTTATGAACTGTTCTTGACTCCAAAAAAACCGGAATTCCCCAAGTATAACCCCGGGCAGAAGTTGCTTTACAGTCTGTGGCTTGTGCTCATTCCCTTTGTGCTGCTCCTGGGGTGGCTCCTATACTTCCCGCGCTTTTTTCAAAAGTGGATCCACCTGTTCGGGGGTTTGAGCAACGTGCGCCGGCTCATCTACCTGGTTTCGGTAGTGCTGACGGCGTCCATCGCCGGGCACGTCTACTTCGCCCTGACCAACAGTGTGGCGCATCTCAAGTCCATCTTCACCGGAAGAACTTAACTTCTAAACTTGTAGCAAGACATCTCTATATGGGATCTTTTCTTTAACTTAGGGGCCTGACCCCTAACTTACTTCTCACCTCTCACCGCTCACTTCTCACACCGCAGTGGCGGCAGCGGAAGATCGTCCGGCCCCAGGCCAGTAACGGTGCGGCTAAAACGCCCAGGAACACCCCCAGCCACAACGGCGGGTAGATGAAGCCGAGGCCCGCAAAGCCGAGGCTGCCGGAAACGGCTGTCAGCACAGCTTGAGGCCACGGCCTGACCGGCTCGGAAGACTCCGCACCGCACTGCCGGCAACGCACCGCCGACCACCCCCTCCGGACAACATATGCCGGTGGCAACGAATCGGGCACGGAACAGGATCGGGAAGGATTGCGCCCGAAGGGATGCTTTCAGGGTGCCTTGAGCGCTATAATACTGAATGGGTGAAGATTGTGACCAAAGTGAAGATCACGACGCGGACGATCAAGGGGCAGACCGGGTACGACGTGGCGGTCCTTGACCCGGCGGCCGCGGTGGAGGACTACCTGACGGCGCTCGACTGGGTGATTGCGGAGGCCGGCCTTTTCCGAGCGCGCACGCCCGGGCGAACCACCTGCCACGGATGTGACCGCTGCTGCGCCGAACGCCTGCCTCTGACCTGGATCGACTACCTGAACCTCCGCACCGCAGTTGGTTTGAATACCGGCCTTGAGACCTTTCTGGCGACCTACGGGCACGTGGCGGTGGACGGGCCCGCCGTTGACATCACGCTGGCCGCCGACGCCGGGGGCCGGTGTTGTTTCCTGGATCCCGAACGGAAGGCCTGCCGGGTCTACCCCGCCCGCCCGCTGACCTGCCGCACTTTCATCTGCAGCCCGTCAACCGCCAGGGCGCGCCGCCTCCGGGCCACCCTGGTCAACCGCGGCGAGGACGAGTTGGTGCGGCAGTGGCTCTTAGAGGCCCGGCACCGGGGCAAACCGCCTCTTGGCCACGAGGCATACCGTCCCCGGCCCCGGTTGGGGGACTGGCCCCCGACCCCGTTTTCCGGCCGGTCGCACTACCGCGAGGTCCTCCTGAGGTCGGTCTGCCCTCCCGCACTCTGGCAAGACCTGACTGATGGAACATAGCTTCAGAAACCCCTCTCGACAATCTCCACTCCGGCTTCGTCAAGCAGGTCGGCCGAAAACTGGTCGGGGTAACCCTTGGCGTAAATGATTTTACGGACCCCGAGCTGCACCAGGAGCTTGGCGCAGGTGAAACACGGAAAGTGCGTGACGTAGAGGATTGTGTCCCTCCCGCTGAGACCGGTGATGGCCAACTGCAGCATCACGTTCTGTTCCGCGTGCAGGGCCCGGCATATTTCCTGCCGGTGCCCGCTGGGCACTCCAAGCTGTTCTCTCAGGCATCCGCCGCGCTCGTCACAGTGCGGCAGGCCGGAAGGCGGGCCGTTGTAACCGCTGGCAATGGCCCGGTGGTCACGTACCAGCACCGCCCCCACGTGCCGGCGCAGGCAGGTCGAGCGGCGGGCCATGAGATTTGCCTGTTCCATGAATATCTCGTCCCAGGTCGGGCGCACAACAAAGACTCCTCTCAATCACAATTTCCTTTCGAGTACCAGCATGATACCACAAAATTCCGTCCCACAGAAAGGAGCCGCCGCCGGAAAACCCCGCACCTCA